>DAOVUU010000063.1 GCA_030632405.1 Desulfobulbaceae bacterium
ATAACATCAATGATGATGACGTCGTAAAAAGTCCGATCCGGAGTCTCGCAGGCTCGCTTACCTGCTTCGTTGTAGGTTTTTATCAGAACCTCAACATACCACATGTATTGCTGAGGGCCTGATAAAAACACTACGCCTCGAAGTCTGCGCTTATCTGTATATCAAACTTTTTGACTTAGCCATCTGAAGCTTCCGATAAGCGTAGACATCGAGTGACCTTTTTACGAGTTTATCAATGATGTAGTTCAACGTAAACGTCCTCACAAAATAGCTGAATAACTTTCCATTCTCTACCTTCGCTGTGTGTGTTCATGATATCTGAAGAAATAGCTCTACTCCAGTCACAGCTTCGCCAGGCCCGGAACCGCATAACTGAACTTGAACAGTTCGTTCTCCGGCAATCAGGACCAGGAACAACCTCAGGTCAGGACATATCGAAATATGGACCGGAAAATGTGGCACTTGAACAGAGCAGAAATAAATACCGTAAACTGGTCAATTATGCAAATGATGCCATGTTCGTTATTACCCTTGACACCAGCAGTTCTTTTTACGGTTATTTTTCTGATGTGAACAATGTTGCCTGCAGACAGTTCGGTTACTCCCGGGAAGAACTTCTGCAGATGACCCCTTTCGATTTGAGTGACGATAATGAGTTTGACTACATAGATGAGATGTTTACCCATCTCAAAAAAGAAGGCAATGCTACCTACGAAACTGTTTACAGAAGAAAAGACGGAACACGATTTCCCGTTGAGTTAAGCGCCCTCAGGCTTACCATCTCCGGAGAGAATCTCTTTACCTTTATCGCCCGGGATATCACCGACAGAAAAAAAGTAGAGATAGCTTTAAGAGAAAGTGAACATCTATACCGGTTACTGGCCGACAATGTCCATGATGTTATCTGGACAGCAGACAGTAATTTTAAACCACGTTTCATAAGTCCTTCTTTCACTCATCTTACAGGTTTTCCTCAGTCCCTTGCCTCCGATCTGATTTATCAGAATATTATTCTCTCCTCACCGTTTATTAATAACAACGGCAACAGATTTCCTCTACTCGAGGATAAATCCCTTCACTGGGAGAGTCCCATCACCTCCGCCGGCAATAAAACAATCTGGGTTGAGAGTGTGGCATCTGTCCTGGCTGAAAACTCAGACCATTTCACAGGTATTATCGGTGTTACCCGTGATATCACCACAAGAAAGCAAATGATGACAGAACTTGAAACAGCAAAAGAGAAGGCATTCGCTGCAAGTAGAGCAAAGTCAAAATTTCTGGCCAATATGAGTCACGAAGTGCGAACTCCGATGAACGGCGTTATCGGAATGTTGCAGCTCCTCCAGATGACCCCGCTCAATGATGAACAGGAGGAGTATGTTCAAACAGCGTCCATTTCCGGAGAAAGTCTTTTAACCATAATAAATGACATTCTTGACTACGCCAAAATTGAATCAGGAAATGTCCTTATAAGTCCAGAACCATTTGCAATTACACCATTAATGGATCATCTTGTCACATCTTTTAAAAACAGCCTTGATCCTGAAAAAGTAAAACTCAGTTATTCAATTGGTTCGGATGTTCCACATTCTTTGATTGCAGACCGGGCAAGACTCCGGCAGATTCTTTTCAATCTTACAGGCAACGCATTAAAATTTACCGACAGTGGTGAAATCTGCATTTCAATTAAAACACTGGCAACTGATAACAAAGAGAATCTTAGAATAGGCTGGGCAGTTTCTGATACAGGAATAGGCATTCCGGAGGATGCAAGAGACAGACTCTTCGAACCCTTCACCCGTATTGAAGAGACAAATTGTCGAAAGCGTAAAGGAACTGGTTTGGGTCTGTCCATTGTCAAGCAGCTTGTGACCCAGATGGGAGGGAAGGTTTCTTTGAAAAACAACGAACCTCAAGGCACCACATTCTCTTTCGACATTCTCGCAAAACCGTGTGAGAATACTGATGTTACGCCCAAAAAAGCAATTCCTCCTCCTGTACTGACAGGTCCTCAACGTCGTCTCTCCGCACTTATTGTCGAGGATGAACAGATCAATCAACAGATACTCAAGGCGATCCTGACAAAACTTGGTCATAGAACACAAGTGGCATCGGATGGATACAGTGCCATAGAACTTCTGGCAGCCAATGATTTTGATGTCATTCTTATGGATGTCCAGATGCCAAAACTTGACGGTCTGGAGACAACCAGAATAATACGCTCATCAAAAAAATCTGCAAAACCAAAACCTGTACCAATTATTGCACTCACTGCATACGCCATGGCCGGAGATAAGGAAAAATGCATGGAAGCCGGTATGGATTATTATCTCTCCAAACCTGTTGATGTAAAAGCACTGGCAAAAATATTAAAATCTCTCAACAGTGAAGTTTGACCTCCCCTGGTATCCCACTACAAGCCTTCTGCTCCTCGCAAAACACCTGATTATTCACTTGACCTGTTGTTAGTTGATAGATAAGTTAAGCAGAATCAATATATACACCACAACAATGAGTTGAGGGTACCTTGAGTCTATTGTTGAAAGTTATGAAAAGACACCTTTGGTATACACTGCATATCTTTTTCTTTGACAAGCCAAATCGGACGGTATATCTGTTTGGCCATTCGAAGCTTCAAATAACCTTTTTTTCGAGTTCATCAAGGGTACATTAAATACTCAAACCAGAGTTCAAAAAACGGTATAAATTCATGAAATCAAAAACAATTATAACCTTTGTCTGTTTTTTATTTTCCCTGATCGCCACAGCCGGTGCTCAGCCACTCACCGAGATAAAACAGCAGGTCCCTCAAGTATGGACACCCATGAGTGCCGTTGCTTTTGCAATTTCAAACAATCCCGACAGCTTTATTGCCATAAAACGTATTGAAGAAGCACAGGCAACTGCGGCAATGGCGAAAGCAGCAGATTATCCCCTTGTCAATCTTTCTGCCGAATACGGTCAGACGAACACCCCGATGTACTCCTTTGGCAACATTCTAAACCAGGGAGCCTTTGACAACACCATTGATTTTAACGATCCCGGGAGAACTGATAATCTCAACCTCAAAGCAGAAATTGCATATCGCCTCTATAACGGGGGCCGGGATAAAGCGGAAATTGAAGCTGCGGAGGCAGGTACTGAAATGTCCAGATCGGATCTGATCGCAGTTCATCAGCGTCTCGGATTTGAAGTGATTAAAACCTTTCAAGCGATAATTCAAGCTGAAGAAATGGTCAAAGTTCGTCAGGCTGCCCTGGACGCAATTACTGCCTCACTTAATGTCGGTAGGGCGAGATACGATGCCGGCGATCTCCTCCGGGAAGACCTTCTCAACCTGGAACTCCAGCAATCACGCGCCAGTGAAGATTTAATACAGAGCCAGCATAATCTGGAACTGACAAAACGAAGTTTTTTAAACCTTCTTGGTCTTAACAGTGGAGAGGTTATTCTCAGCAATAAGAGGGATACACCCCAGCAGGTGCCGGAAACAATAGATTTCCGTAATCGTCAGGAATTACTACGTTTGCGTTCTCTTGAACAGGTTAGTCTTGCCCGGCTGAAAAAAGCAGAAGGCGGCATGCTACCTACGGTGGACGCCTTTGCCAGCTACCAGATTGATGGCGGACTGGTTTTAGAAGAATCAGGAGACTCCTGGATGGCAGGAGTAAAGATGAATTACAACCTGTTTGATGGAAAAAGAACTTCATCAGCGGTTACCAAAGCTAAATCCCGACTACTCGAGATTCAAGGCCTCATTAAAAAAACTGAGCTCGCTCTTCACTTAGAAATTCAGCAGGCAGAACTTGACTACCAACAGGCCCAAAAACGACTAAGCGTAACTGAAAAGATGGTATCTGTTGCGGAAGAAGGTACACGTCTGCGCAGAGCCAGGTTCATGGAAGGCGTTATTCTCGCCTCAGATCTTATTGATTTTGAAATGCGATTATCCGATGCACAGGCTAGACAGCTTACTGCCAGGGCAAGATATCAGGTAGCAATAGCAAATCTGCGAAGAGTAGCGGGCCTACCACAATATCCTGACCTCGACAAACAGTAAAACAGGTGAAGGGGTCATATAAGAGAGACCAGAGGAGATGCAACAATGAAGCGGTATAGACTGAGAGGAGTACTCTATTTTGTACTCTTTACACTTATTACCCTGGGTGGCTGCAAGGATAATATTGCTGATCAGCATAAAAAAACAAAAGATCTTCCTGAGGTAAGCGTTACCGTTGCCAAAGTCCTAAAGGAAGTCGCGGGTAATCAAGTCGAGATTGTCGGTACAATCCAGGCCGTTGAACAGGCCCAGATAGCTGCCAAGATCAGTGGCAATATCGTCAGTCTGCCGGTCGACCTCGGTTCCCGTGTACAGAAAGGCGACCTTTTGATCAAAATCAAGGCAGGCGAAATCTCCGCCAAACTCCAGCTGGCAAAAGCACAGCTCGAACAGCAAAAACGTAATCTTGCCAGAGAAAAGAACCTGCTGAAAAAAAAGGCCGCTACACCTGAGACAGTAAAATCTTTTGAAGACTCAGTGCGTATTGCTGAAGCCGCCCACAGGGAGGCCTTGACCATGCTCGAATACACCAGAATTGTAGCACCTTTTACAGGCATAATTACCCGAAAACCTGCCAACATCGGAGATCTGGCTACACCGGGCAAGCCGCTTTTAAGCATCGAAGAAGAAAACAACCTGCAGGTTTTAACGGATATCCCGGAGGCGATGATCCTGCAGATAAAAAAAGGAGATATACTCTCTGTCTTTATCCCATCCGTTAACCTGAAACTCGAAGGTGAGGTTGTCGAGGTTGCACCGACCGCCGATCCATCATCTCGTACTACGCCGATTAAACTGAGAATCCCCTACAACAAGCGACTCAGATCGGGACAGTTTGCGAGGGTAACATTGGCCATGGCACCAGCGAACACGCTTACCATTCCAGCCGCAGCGCTCAGCAGTTATGGTCAGATGGAAAGGGTATTTGTAGAGGTGAACGGGAAAGCCAAATTACGGTTGGTTCGCTCCGGGGCCACAATCCAGGATCGTGTTGAAATTTTAAGCGGTCTGGAAGAAAATGACATTGTTATAATCTCTGATGGTCATGATCTTATTGACGGACAACCACTTACCATCCAGTAACAGATGATGGCGTCGTAAAAAATCCGATCTACTGCGTTGTAGGTTTTTACGAGTTCATCACAGATAAGAATCGATAAAATCAGATATGAAAGTAAATAAAATCAATACCACAGGGTTTGCAGGGCGCCTCGCAGCCGCCTTTGTCAAATCCAAGCTGACGCCTCTTGGCATTGTCGCTTCCCTGCTGCTTGGCTATCTGGCGATCGTGATGCTTCCCAGGGAAGAAGAGCCGCAGATTAATGTACCGATGATTGACGTTATGGTTTCCATGCCCGGTGCATCTCCAAAGGAGGTAGAGGAGCGCCTCTCCATCCCTATGGAAAAACTCCTCTATGAACTGCCCGGGGTTGAATATATCTACTCCACCTCCATGCAGGGGCAAAGTTTACTGGTTGTGAGGTTCTACGTAGGGGAAAGCCTTGAAACATCTATTGTCAGGCTCAACCAGAAACTTGCAACAAATTATGACAGAATTCCCACCAGTGTTCAGAAACCGCTTATAAAACCACACACCATTGACGATGTGCCGATCATGGCCCTAACCTTCCATAGTGACAGTTATGACCATTTCACTCTGAGGCGTCTGGCTGCGCAGGTTGATGATTCCATCAAAAATATCAGCAGTGTAGCTGAAACAACTATAATCGGTGGTACAAAAAGGCAGCTCACCATCCATTTTGATCCGCTTTTACTCGCCTCACGCAACCTGACTCTTGATGAGCTTGCTCCCCGTATTCAACAGGTCAACAGTCAGGTGCATTCAGGCAGCCTCCGATCACTGGACCAGGAGATCCTCCTGCAGACCGGTACCTTCCTTCAAAGCAGTGCAGATTTTAACAGAATTGTGGTCGGAGTCTATGGTGGCAAACCAGTTTATCTCAATGAAGTCGCTACAATTACAGATGGCCCTGAAGAGGCATCAAACTATGTGCTCTATGGTGAACCGGGAGGAAAAGATCGTCAGGCTGCTGTAACTCTCTCTATCGCTAAACGACCGGGAGCCAACGCGGTATCGGTAGTAAACGACATAGAAGAGCGGGTAGAAGGTTTAAAGGGGAGTCTCATACCAGAAGATCTGCAGGTAACCATCACAAGGAATTACGGTGAAACAGCTGCAGAGAAATCAAACGAACTCCTCTTGCATATGGCTATTGCCGTCTTCGGGGTTGCTCTGCTTATCCTCTTTTTCCTGGGTTGGCGCGAGTCTATCATAGTAATGCTTGCAATACCATCGACCCTGGCCCTTACTCTTCTCGTTTTTTACCTCTATGGCTATACTCTTAACCGAATCACCCTGTTCGCTCTGATATTTTCTATCGGGATTCTGGTCGATGATGCCATTGTAGTAGTAGAAAATATAGTCCGTCATCTTCGACTCTCCAAAAACAGTACCAGAGCAATGATTCAGGTGGCAATAGAAGCAGTGGAGGAAGTCGGTAACCCAACTATACTCGCTACCTGGGCTGTGATTGCTGCAATTCTTCCCATGGCCTTTGTTGGTGGTCTTATGGGCCCATATATGCGCCCGATTCCAATCGGTTCATCTGCTGCAATGATCTTCTCACTCATTATCGCCTTTACCGTTACTCCGTGGGCTGCACTCCATATCCTCAAGAAACCGGAAGTATTTGACGGCTCACACGACCACGAAGAGGTTCCTGACGATTTATTCACTCGAATTTACCACAAGGTCATGGACCCTCTGCTGGCATATGGTGCATGGCGCGGCTTTTTTTATCTTGTCATAACCGGTCTGCTGCTCGCCGCTTGTTCCATGGTCTATTTGGGCATGGTTAAGGTCAAAATGCTGCCGTTTGACAATAAGAGCGAATTTCAGGTCATCCTTAATATGCCGGAGGGCTCAACCCTTGAGCATACTGCCAGAGTAGCCCTGGAGATGGCTGATGTCATCAGTGAAGACCCGATGGTTGTCAATTACCAGATCTATACCGGGGCAGCCTCCCCCTATAATTTTAACGGTCTTGTCCGTCATTACTTTTTGCGTCAAGGGCCGACAGTAGCAGATATTCAGGTCAATCTGCTGCCAAAATCAGAACGCTCCCTGCAGAGCCACGATATAGCCAAAAGAGTGCGACCTGCGATATCTGAAATAGCAAAAAAATATAACGCCTCCGTTGCCGTAGCCGAGGTTCCTCCTGGGCCGCCTGTGCTGCAGACCATTGTGGCTGAAATTTATGGTCCTTCTGATAAGGCAAGGGTAAAACTTGCGAAAGAAGTGAAAGAGATCCTCAGCTCCACCACGGGTGTGGTTGATATAGACTGGTTCAGAGAAGAGCCCAGGAAGCGTAAGGTCATTACCGTGGATAAGGAAAAGGCTGCACTGAACGGCATTTCAGAACAGCAGATCACCCGTGCGATTACAACTGGCGTGAAGGGAAGAATCCTTGACCTCTACCACCAGCCAAAGGACAAAGAGAGTGTTAACATTGTCCTTGAACTACCGCCTGAATATAGGGCAAGAGTGGAAACACTGCTCAATATCTCCCTCAGATCTGAAACAAATCCCGGCGCCCCCCTGGTCCCCTTGCGTGAACTTGTGCATGTATCTGAACAGCAGGTAGAGCAGCCAATCTACAGAAAAAACCTCAAACCAGTCATCTACGTCACAGGGGATGTAGCCGGTCTTGTGGAAAGCCCAGTCTACGCCATCCTGGAGATGAATAAAAAACTTGCAGAACTGAACGGCCGTGATTTTGGAGGAAGAGAAGAGCGCGTTAAAATTTACAATCTGAACCAGCCATTCTCCGAATCTGAACCTTCCATGAAATGGGATGGAGAATGGCATATCACCCTTGAAGTTTTCCGAGACCTGGGTCTCGCATTCTGTGTAGTTATGGTCCTCATCTATATGCTCATGGTTGGCTGGTTTAAAAACTACTTTACACCCCTGGTAGTAATGGCTGCCATTCCCTTCTCTCTTATTGGAATCCTCCCCGCACACTGGGGCTTCGGTGCTTTTTTCACCGCCACCTCGATGATTGGATTCATGGCTGGGGCTGGTATTGTTGTTCGCAACTCTATTATCCTTGTCGATTTTATAGAGTTGCGTATCAGGGAAGGTGAGCCTCTTGCAAAGGCTGTTGTAGATGCAGGAGCGATCCGCTTTCGACCAATGCTTTTAACAGCCCTCGCTGTAATCATTGGTGCCTCGGTAATCCTTGCCGATCCAATTTTTCAGGGACTTGCCATATCTCTTATGTTTGGTGAAATTGCCTCCCTGCTGATCAGTCGGATGGCGGTACCGGTACTCTATTTCAGTCTGAAAAACCGCAGCCATTAAAACTTTTGGGGGAGTATTCAGCAAAATGAGTATTCTCGGAATCTCGTGCCTCACTTACATGAGGATAAAATTTTTCTCATAACGAAAAATTTGAAAAGAAAGTCTGTTTTTCAAGCTATGCGCATAGAACCACAGAAAGCTACCGCTGCCGTGGCCATAATCAAATGCCTCGCTCCGAAGGAAAGTTTCCTTATCCTCAGAAGAGCCACTCATCCATTAGATCCATGGTCCGGCCACTTCTCATTTCCCGGCGGCAGAAAAGAAAAAAAGGACAACAGCCTGCTGGAAACATGTATCAGAGAAACTGTTGAGGAGGTCGGCATTCTCCTCTCTCCCAGCACCATGCAGAAACAACTGCCCGTAACTCCTGCCGGCAGGAATGTGCAAAATCCCATTTGGGTACAGCCCTTCATCTTCGTTTTACACGACAAACCATCCATCCACTTCAACACCGAAGAGGTGCAGAGTATTTACTGGCTCAATTCCGGAGATTTTCAAGATACCAGACGCCACAAGAAAATTGAGCTTCAACCGGGCCGACTGTTTCCAGCTTTCCCCATTGAAGATTATTATCTATGGGGGTTCACCTATAAACTACTCAAATTAAT
>DAOVUU010000352.1 GCA_030632405.1 Desulfobulbaceae bacterium
ATCTCCCTCAAACACTATTTGAATTATACCTGGGTAGCAAGGCCAATTGCGGAGGACAAGCCAAGTGACGAGGAGCTGTTTGGCGAATTTTATAATAGTGAAACCTGGTAACCACTCGAGGAGGCTGGCCCCATGAAAGATCTCGTATCTCATCAGTTAGTAAAATACCTGGAAAATCGAGGAATTAAACATATTTTTGGACTGTGTGGACACACCAATATTGCGGTGCTGGCTGTACTTGAAAAGAGTTCTATACAATTTATCAATGTTCGCCATGAGCAGATAGCCTCCCATGCAGCCGACGGTTACGCACGGGTCACCGGCAAAGCCTCGGTTGTGCTCAGCCACCTGGGCCCGGGATTGACCAATGCTGTTACCGGAGTCGCCAATGCAGCTCTGGATTGCATACCCATGGTGGTTATCGCAGGCGATATCCCCAGTCACTACTACGGAAAGCATCCCCATCAGGAGGTCAATCTCCATGCCGACGGCGCACAATGTGAAATTTATCGCCCATTTGTCAAACGTGTCTGGCGGGTAGAGAGGGCTGAGCTGTTCCCTGAAATTATGGAAAAAGCCTTTGCCCTGGCAGAAAACGGTCAGCCGGGCCCGGTTCTGGTCGATGTCCCCATGGATATTTTTTCCAAGGAGATCGATGTAACCCTTTTTGATCGTCAGCTGAAGAATGCCAAAGAACTTCGAAGACCTTCAATGGATAATGCTACAGCAGAAGAGATCGTTGACCGACTTGCTTCGGCAAAGAATCCGGTTATTTATGCCGGGGGGGGCGTGATCCTTGCCAGGGCTGCAGATGAATTGAGAGAGCTGGTAGATCACCTGGACCTTCCTGTTGCCCACAGCATCATGGGTAAGGGTGCCCTGCCCGACGATCATCCTTTCATACTGGGTATGACCGGTTTCTGGGGGACCCAGTATATCAATGATTCCTGCCGCAATGCTGATCTTATCCTTGGGCTCGGGACTCGTTTTAAGGAGGCAGACTGCAGTTCGTGGTACCCGGAGTTCACCTTTGATATTACCAACACAAAATTCATCCAGATCGATATTGAGGTCAGCGAGATAGGGCGTAATTATCCTGTTGACATTGGTGCTGTAGCCGATCTCAAGCAGGCTCTGGGCGTACTCTGCAATGTGGCCAGGGAAAAATATCCAGAGGGCATTCAGCGCGAGAGCTTGAAAAATGAAATTGCCGGGGCCAGGCAAAAGTTTAAAGAATCTAATGTCGAGATGGAGCAGAGTGATGCCTTTCCCATGATGCCGGAGCGCATTCTTGCAGAGGTGCGGCAAGTTCTTCCCCGTGATGCTATTATCACCACTGATGTGGGCTGGAATAAAAATGGTGTTGGCCAGCAGTTTCCCATTTATGAGCCGGGAAGTATTCTTATCCCCGGTGGTTATGCAACCATGGGCTTTGGCGGACCTGCTGCCATTGGTGCTAAAATTGCCGCACCGGACAAGGTAGTTATTGCCCTTATCGGAGACGGCGGCTTCGGACAGAACCCAGCTTTGCTGGCTACAGCCAAACATGAAGGTGTTGCCGTCATCTGGTTAATCATGAACAATGATGCTTTTGGCACAATAGCGGGCCTTGAAAAAGCCCACTACGATACCACTTTTGGAACGGTTTTTAAAAAGGACGGTGACTCAAGCTCACCGGATTATGCCGCTATTGCTGAAGCCTACGGTGTAAAGGGTATCCGGGTAAACTCGGCAGCAGAATTTAAAACTATTCTCACCGATGCAATAGCTTCAAATGAGCCCGTGGTCCTTGATGTCCCAATGATCAATAATCCTGTACCAACGTCGGGTCACTGGAATATTCTTGATATTTATTCACCCGGTCAAAAGGTTGGCCATGTGAGCACAGACTAAAAGCCTGCGGAATAAGCTGATATTACTATGTTTGAATTATATTTAGAAAAACCGGAACAGTTGAACTTGAGAGAAGCGGCCCCGGTTCAAACGCTCAAAAAGAACGAAACACGGGTAAGACTCATTTATGGAGGTATATGCGGCTCTGACCTGAAGGTTTTTCGTGGGACTATTCCCTATGCAAAGTATCCCTGCCGTCCCGGGCACGAAATTTTGGGGACCGTTATAGAGGCTGGTGAAATGTCCCCCTATAAACCGGGTACCAGGGTCATCTCCTTTCCGAATACCTATTGTGGAAAATGTGAGTTTTGTCTTCAGGGAAAAACAAATATCTGCTCCGGCAAACAGTCATTCGGGGTGACTATTAATGGTTTATTTGCCAGTGAAATCGTCATCGATTCAGAGTTTCTCGTTCCTGTACCTTCAGAACTGGCCAATGAAAGGGTAATTCTAACTGAACCATTTGCAGTCAATGTCCATGCTCTAAAAAGAGCGAACATATCGAAGGGGACCTCAGTTGCTGTTGTTGGCTGTGGTACCGAAGGGCTGTTGTCAGTCGCCCTCCTTGACTATATGGGTGCCGATATTACGGTGCTTGATATAAATTCTGATAAGATGGAAAAGGCCAGGAGCTTTAACAAAACCATTAAAAGCCTGCATCCTGAGGAAGTACAGGATCAGGTGTTTGATGTCGTTGTTGAAGCCGCCGGTGTAAAAGATGCCATTGAGCAGGCATTTCTACTGGTAAAGCCCGGTGGGGCTCTGATTACCCTGGGGATTATCAACGATGCAGTCAGTTTTCCTTCTCTTCATGTTACTCGATCTGAGATAACTATTTACGGCTCTATTATTTACACGAAAAAAGATTTCGAGGAGGCTCTTGGTTTTCTGAAAGATCCTGAGTTTAATGTTTCCCCTGTTTTATCGAAAATTGTACCCCTTAAGGACTATAAAAAAGCTTTCGAAGATGCTTTGACAGGTAACTTCACAAAGATTGTATTAGATTTTCGGGATAGCCAGTAGAATCCGGGCTAGTATTTCCCATGTATATCCCAGGCATCCCACATTGCCCAGAAATTTTCCGGTGATACATCCGCCAGGATGTTATGCACAGGTACAAAAACAAATCCGCCGCCCGGGGCGAGAATGTCGATAGTTCTTTTCACTTCATCTTTTACCTCTTGAGGAGTTCCCACCGACAACACAGTCTGAGTATCAACACCTCCGCCCGAGAAGGTCAGCTCTTTTCCAAACTCCTTTTTCAGTGCAGCCAGGTCCATGTCTTTTGCAACGTACTGCACCGGGTTGAGTATATCTATTCCCATTTCGACGAAATCCGGCAGCAGAGGTCGGATTGAACCGCAACAGTGGAAAAATATTTTGACCCATCCCATCTTTTTCTTAATTGCCTTCAACATGCGGCTCATGGGAGGAAACACTATTTCGTCCATCATCTTTTTCGATATGAGTAAACCGTTTTGGGCACCAAGATCATCACACTCAGAGATTATAGGGACATGTTCCTGCAGGCCCCGATCAATGATATAGTCTCCTACGACTTCCCAGTAAGCGATCTTATGGTCGGCAATTTTCTCCAGAAGATTTCTCGCATTGACTCCGTCCATTGCAAGATCAAGATAGAAATTTTGATATTCACGGAAGCGGAATGCCATTTCTGTAAGACCGGCACAGCAGCGGTCAGCGATCCATGCATAGGTTCCAACACTATC
>DAOVUU010000402.1 GCA_030632405.1 Desulfobulbaceae bacterium
CTGACCAGTTCGTCTTGAAGCACCTGATTCCGGCCTACCAGTGTAAGAAAATCATGTGTAGCAGCGTTGGTATTTTCGCGGGAACTACTGTGGTTATCAGATGATGTCACCTGATCATCTGATTTGTTCGTTTCCATAAGGTTATGTGCTCTCCTTCATCATCAAACCATCTTCAATTTCCACCACCCTCTCAGCCAACCGGGCGTAGGCGGGTTCATGGGTAACCATTACCACCGTAAGACCTTCTTCGTGCAGTTCCGAGAGCAGTCCCATAATCTGTTCTCCAGTGGCCCTGTCCAGGCTGCCGGTGGGCTCATCGGCAAAAAGCACTTTTGACGATTTTACCAGGGCCCTGGCAATGGCAACACGCTGCTGCTCACCACCGGAGAGATTACCGGGAAGGCGGTCAGCCTTATCAGCAAGTCCTACTCTATCGAGGCACTGCCGGGCCTTCCGCAGCGCATCTTTGCCCACCGGGCTAAGGGATCGCATAAACGGCAGGAGTGTATTTTCCAGCACTGTAAGATATGGCAGCAGATGGTGAAACTGAAAGATAACTGAAAAATCGGACTGCCTGAGCCGATTAAGATGGGACTCAGAAAATGTCGAGAGATTCTCATCCTGATAATACAGTTTTCCTCCGTCGGCCTGCACCAGAGTGGAGAGAACATTCAGCAGGGTCGTCTTACCGGAACCGGATCTGCCGACAATAGAGACAAATTCTCCTTCAGCAATATCCATAGAGACCTCCTTCAATACCGGTACGACATTCCCTCTGGAAACAAATTTTTTGCTGATATTTTTTGCACAGAGCATATGTTCCCTCCTATAGTGCAACAAGTGCTGTTGATGGATCTACCCCTGCACCTTTCCAGGCCGGATACACAGCGGCAACAACCGTAATAAGGCCAAAGGCCGCACAGGCGAGCAGCAGATGGGCAACAGAAAAGACAGGCGATACTCCATCAGACAAGCTTAGAAACTCCAGTGCCTTAAAGCTTGCCCCGAAACCACCAAGGTAACCGGCCAGACCGGAGAGTACACCGATAAAACCCGCCTCTATACAGAAAATAATAAATATCTGCGGTTTGCCGTAGCCTAGCGAGCGCAGAATGCCGATATCTTTTTTCCGTTCATTCACTGCAGAGAGCATCGAAAGACCGACCATGGAGGTCGCTGTGACCAGAATGACCAGACTGATAGAAAATGCCAGTTTTTGAACAAAACGGACAGAAGCCATGCGCTGGTTCACCACATTCTGGAGAGCTTTAACCTCGGCGTTGGGCAGTTGTCCGCGGATCTGCGCCACGATATCCTCGATCGGACAACCGTTACAGAGAGCGGCAACTTCAATAAAACTTGTAGCATTCGATCTGCCAACCAGGGCCTGCAGGGTATGGAGATTCAAAAAGATAACAGTATCATCATCTCCGCCGGTCTCGTGCAGGATACCCGAAACAGTAAAGTCCTGCCCAATAATGCTCACCCGATCCTCGACTGCCAGGCCCAACTTAGCCGCAGCCTGACTTCCCACAAGAACCTGATCAGAGGCGGATGGAAACTCACCTCTCGGTGCCCAGTAACTCTTGATTCCACGTTCATCCCGCCAGTGAACACCAACCAGGGCGACAGCAATATCATTCACTTTAGTCATAGTCACCAGCTTGGGGGCTATAGCACTGATACGGTCTTTGAGTTCGATCGACCGAATTGCCAGAACAGTCTCCTCCTCAGGCAAATTCTCCACATCAACCAGCATATCACCCATATGGAAACCACCATAACTGACACTCAATTTCTCAGTGGCGGGTGAAATAATCATGTTTGCGCCAAAAGCGGTCAGTTTTTTCTCCAGACTGTGACCGACCACCAGTGACACCTGATAGAGAGCAACAATCGACATCACTCCCAGGGAAAAAACCAGCAGGAGCAACATCGTCTTAGATGGCCTGCGCCTCATATTCCTCAACGGAATAGTCAATATATTCATGGACATCTCCTTGTCTCGATAAACGTCAAAATTCAGGACTCTAAAAATAGCGGCCACCGGCAAGAATGTCTGCAGCGGCAATAACCAGCTTACCTCCCTGTTCTTTGCGATGCAAAGGAGCTGGATTACATCCGCCCTGCTCTACATTTATCCGCGTAGAATGAAACTTTCTGCCGCAATTATTACAGATCATGAATTCACCCTGCTGACTGTATCCTTTTTTTGCGGGAAAACAGACATCACAGGCGTCAAAGGCTGCCCGAATAATACCGTCAGTACTTTTAACGACAAAAAATTTAATCTTTTTGCCATTCCCTTTATAGACGAAGTAGTGGGCAGTACCATCGTTGATATCGGTCAGGGGAATCACCACCTCACCGTTGGTATCCCTGACGGATTTATGCTGACCAAAAAGACTGAACCCCGCATGACCATCAACCGGGTAAATGAAAGAACATGCCACAATGGCAAATGCTAATAAAAATAAGATTCTCTTCTGCATATCAATCCTCTTTATAAAAAATCATATAAGACAGTTGCACACAGGATTTATTCAGCAATTTCTGAGACAATCCTGCACCTCAAAACCACAAACAGGATACAGAAATCTTATATAAGGAAAGAGCAGTTAAAGATATACAGCGGGGGAAGGGGGAACGGAGGGGGTGAAACAAGAGTAACAGAAAGCGATTTACTCTCAAACGGACCTGCAAACACTATCAATTCTGCCTGCGGGCCATCTATTTCAATGGAAGGGATAGCCTGGACAATAAGCTCATGGTTCTGCTCAAGCTCACCAGGGCATATTTGACCGTGGGGACATTGGTCGGAAGAGGCCCCGTGTTCAGGCCCCGCTGCCATTTCTCCACAGCACGACATGACGGCAAC
>DAOVUU010000239.1 GCA_030632405.1 Desulfobulbaceae bacterium
AGAAGTAACCGGAGAACTTGTAAAGCTGAAGTTTGGCGGTTATGTGCAGGCAATTGTTGAAGGTTGTACCAAAGTTACCCATGTATCCGGTGATAAACAGACTATCGCTAAACGCACTCACCGGAAAATTTTTTCCGGTGCGGCACTCAGGCCGGAGGTTATGCTTGTAAAACTTGCGGACAGGCTGCACAACCTGCGCACGTTGAGGGTATTACCAAAACGAAAGCGGCAGCGTATAGCTGATGAAACAATTGATATTTATGCCCCTCTTGCCACTCTTTTCGGCTTGTTTGGATTAAAGAGGGAGATGTATAATCTTGCCCTGCTCTACAAGTACCCCAAACAGGGAGCAAAACTGAACAGCTATATTCGACAGCTAAAGAAATCTTCAGCGGGAACAGAGATTGTTGAAGAAGTCATGAATGCAGCCGATAAAGCCGGGATTGCGTGCAGGCTTGATGCTCGGATTAAAAAACTCTGGGCATATTACGATGTTGCAAATGGCATTCTTGTCAAACAGATAGACACCCCCGTAGAAATTCTCACACTTGTCGATGACACACATGCCTGTTACCGCGCTCTTGGGATAGTCAACCAGACGTATCGCCCAATCCCGAGGACAATCCGTGATTTTATCGCCAATCCCAAGCCGACAGGCTATCAGGGCTTGCACGCAAGGGCTATAATAAAGGGGAGTAAATATCTGTTTAAGATACGGACTGATGAGATGGAGCGCCGGGCGCAAAAAGGAATATTCAGAAACTGGAGCTCCCAGACCAAAAAACAAGGGAAATTCATAAAAGAAATTCAGGAAATGTTTGATGTCATCGGGTCGGAGGAGTCTGTTTCATATAGAGATGTTATAGTGGCAGGCGGCATAAAGGAAATCTATACCTATACACCCCGGGGAGATCTTATTTGTCTGCCGGTAGGTTCGACGGTACTTGACTTCTCTTTTCGGGTCCACACTGAGGTTGGGCATACCTGCCTCGGGGCAATGATACAAAATAAACGGGTACCTGCAGAACATCAGCTCAAAGACGGGGACATGGTCAGGATAATTCGTGCTGAGAACCATGTTCGTTTTGAGCCGTATGTCTTGGAGTTATGTAAGACACCGCGGTCGAGGGGTGAGCTTGCCAAAGGATTCAGAATACGGCGAAGGAAGGTGACCAAAGAGGTGGGGAGGTCTGTGCTCAGCCAGGAATTGCTCCGATACGGGATTCCATTTGAGGTGTTGGAGGGCGAGGATTCACCTGCTTTGCTGGAACACTATTCAATAGATTCTCTGGATAAATTATATATAAGGATTGGAGAGGGAAGGCTGCGGCTGAGAGATGTGATTGAGAATATAAAGGAGATACTGTTTGGTGGTGTGTCTCCGCTTATAGCGCCGACAGGGGAATTTAATAAATTTGAATTGACGACTCTCGATCCGGTTTCAGTGAAACTTTCTTCCTGCTGCAGGCCTGACCCCTCTGCAAAGGATAATTGTGCACTTTTAACTGAAAAGGGTTTATCTGTTCACAATAAAAAATGTGATCGGTTCTTAAACCTTAAATTTCAGCGCGAAGATGCAGTGAATATTTCCTGGAGGACAAGGGAGACTCTTGTTCGCAAGAGGCAGATTATTCATATCCTGGAGGCAACAAGAAAAGAAATCATGGACACCATAGCTGGTGCACCTGACGAGATGGAAATGGAGAGCCTTGAGGTTCTCTCCAGTTACTCACATCTGCATCCTGCATGGGAGCTCACTTTTAAAGTATCAAATCTTCATATTTTGCAAAAGACGATGAGACACTTTCAGAAGTCTAACGTTCCTTTTGAGTTTTACCTTGACTATTGATTCCCTCTCACAGCCTCTCTGCCTATCGGTTTTTCTTTCCACTGTAATTACTCAGAACTCTGTTCAGCATATCCGGTAGATCATTCTTTTGCCTTGAACTCCTGTGCAGCTGTGTCAGCGTTTTTTCCAAAGTGAGCCGTTCCCCCATAAAGACATGGCGTAGAATGAGTGAGATCAATCTGGTGATGGTCGTGAGGTTGGATATTCTCGACTGCAGGTGGTGGTCGTTATCAAAAGCGGTAGAGGCAAAAATTTCCACGGGTGTCCCGTCAAGTTCGCTAACGGAAACATACCAGGTGTTTCTTTCCCGGTCAGTTGTTCGGTATCGAATCGCGTCAAGTTCTTCCGGCAGTTCGGGGTCAGCATGATCTGAGTGTTGAACCGGCAGAGGAGGGATCTGCAGATCTGCGAGTTTAAATAATTGTGTTAAATATTGAGGATCCTTTCTAATGTTGTCTGCAAGGGTATGACATGAAGAGCAGAGATCAATATTACTGCGGTTTGTGAGTTTTCTCTTTTTTCTGCAGGCCGGGCAGGGGGCGTTTTTAGTTGTCGATGTCATTGTTCCAGTATCCGCCGGGGGTAATGTTTTTAATAGAGGATTGTAACTGTATCTGGAATTCTTCTCCTCCAATTTCTCTTGCGCCAAAACTGAGTAATAGATCTGTGGTCATCTGGCAATCAATTAATTGAAACTGCATGCTTTTCAGGTAAGAAACAAGCTCTATAAGGGCAAACTTTGAGGCGTTGGGCCTGTTTGAGAACATGGATTCTCCAAAAAAAACCTTATCAAGAGCTACTCCATAGAGGCCACCGACAAGGGTGCCATCCATATGGCACTCAATCGAATGAGCATATCCCATCTGGTGTAGTTTTATGTATGCATGCTGCATTTCCTCCCCTATCCAGGTCTCTTCACCGGTGTCGACTCGTGTTTTTGCACAGGCCTTAATGACCTGAACAAAATCCTTGTCACGGGTCACTTTAATGCTGGTCTTTTTTTTATAACGGAGAAGTCGCCTGGGAATCCTGAATTCATTTGGAAAAAGAACCAGTCGTGGTGAGGTAAACCACCATAAGAGCGGATCTCCCCTGGAAAACCACGGAAAGATGCCCAGGCGGTAGCCTGCAATAAGTCTTTCCGGCCTGAGATCGCCACCGATAGCCAAGAGTCCATTCTTCTCCGCAAGATTTGGAGCTGGAAAGACGTTCTGGTCGTTGAGCAGGAAAACCGACATCTGAGTGACAGGATTTCTGGAGTAAGGTACTCAATAGACACTTTGTTAATTACAAGATTTCTACTTCGAAGCAAGTAGGGAGTCTACCATTGATCAGGAAAGAAGAAAAGAGATAAGGAGGAGGGGGTGGTCTCAGTCTGTCACGGGACATTTGTATTTTTTTTATTTCATGAGTGTAGTAATATGGTGTGCTTTTAATTTGATAAGGATGTATCAATTCTAGAATCGATCTATTTTATAGTTAGTGCCTGTCCATAGATGAGATATTTTGTTCTAAATCGAGGCGCTCGATAAATTTAACCACAGGCATATAGTTGATATTCCGAGGATTAAATTTTGAGCGCAACGAAGAGTTAGGAGAAAATAGCCATTTATGAACAGGCACTAGTTATGGGACTGATATATTCTCCTAACTCCACAAATTTTATACACATTGAAGGCAATGCAAAAAGATTTTGAAAATAGTGTAACTTCTCCTTTCCAGGCAACAAATGATCTCGAGAATTTTTTTGTGGGAGGGGGGCGGGCTGAAGTGCTTTCCCGATTGCAGGAATCTATTACTGCCGGTGTACCTCTGCTTGTCCTGACGGGTGAAGAGGGAAGCGGTAAGACGATGCTTTGCAGGGTGTTGCAACAGAGGATAGCTGAAGAGCGTGTGGTGGTTTATTTTCAACATACTGTGGAGTCTTTTGAGGATGTTGTGCGTATCATTGCCCGTCAACTGGGAGTTGTCACCGTTGCAGAAGATGATAGAGGAGGGAGGGCTTTAATTGGAAATATAGTCAAACTCCTTCTTGAAAAACAAAGTCATCTTTGTGTCATTTTTGATGAGGCTGAAAATATTTATCTGGCAACGCTGGAGCGTATAAGAAAAATGCTGGGCCAGATGACGGAGGCGGGAGTTTATTTCCATGTCCTTTTTTCAGGAAGACCTTCATTTATTGAGAACTATGAGCAATTAATTATTTGTGATTTTAAACAGGTGGAAGAAGTTCATTTGTCGCTTGAGCCTCTTTCTGAAGTTGAAACCGCAGATTATCTTGAAGGTTGTATGGCTCATCTGTCAAGCGATAGTCAAAGGGATCTGTTTACGGAAGAAGTTATTGCGAAGATATGTGAATTTGCGAAGGGAAACTTCGGAATGATCAATTCGCTTGCAGAAGAGTCCCTGGTCACTCCTGGGGACAGCAGCTCTTTTATGGTTCTGTTGGATAGTGTTGGCGATGTAAAGGAAGAGGAATCTGCAGGTTTTAGCTGGTCGAATTTTATACCGGATATCAAACAGTTCACATCATCAATCTCATGGATTGGAGGGGCTGTCGTCGTTATTGCTCTTTTGGTTTTAGTTTTTGGTTCGGGAGACGATGAGGAGAGTGAAAAGGTTGTGCTCCCGAAGAAGGTTGATGAAAAACAACAAGAGATTATCATCGTAAAAAAGGGAGTGGCCAGACCTGAACCGGTGGTTAAAGAGGTAGTTGATCTAGTTGAGGTAGTTGAGGCTGTTGGAGGAGTTGAAGAGGTTGAAGGAGTGGACAAGGTAGTTGTGGTTTCAGTCGTGACTGGTGAAGACAATGAGTCATCCGTTAAAGAATTGAGTTTACAGCCAGAAACTAGACAGCTGGATGTTGAAGCGGTTGCGGTTGAAGTTATCCAGGAGACGGAAGCAGACAGTGAGAAAGTAGAAGAAACACATATTGTGCAGGAGCTACAAAAAGAAAACCTGCAACAGGAAGATGTGGTTCAGCCTCTCATACAGGAAGAAGGTATAATCGAACTGCGCCCATCTGTGTCATTGAAGAAAAAAGTTGGTGTGTCGAATTTGATAAAAAAGACAACATCTTCTGTATACCTCGATACGGAGGTACAGGAAGTTTCCTCAATGAATGCGCATCTTACTGTGGATCAACTGTATGCCAGGAGGAT
>DAOVUU010000234.1 GCA_030632405.1 Desulfobulbaceae bacterium
CCTGCCAGGAGGCGAAGATCGACAAGCACTTTGCGTCCTTTTATCTCGGTTACCCTGCCGCGGATCTCCAGCTCGATTCCAAGAGGTGTTGGTTTCAGGTAATCAACTTTCAGAGAAGCGGTTACAAATCGTGCAATGGGTTCTCCGCTTTCCCTGGCTTTCGCCGCGGCAGCTGTTCCGGCACCGTGACAGTCTATCAGGGAGGCAATCATGCCACCATAGAGAAACCCGGGCATACCTCCCGTGTAATGAGCAGCCGGCGTATGATGGCAAATACTCTCATCCCCGTCCCAGAAGCTTTTAAGGTGGAGTCCTGATTTATTGTTCCGGCCGCAACCGTAGCAGTTTGAGTAATCCTCTGGATAAAGATCTTGAAAAGCTGGTTCGTTCATTTTTTGTCTCTTGGTTTTGTTTTAATAATGATGGCGTCGTAAATTATATATCCAACTGAACAGGAAAAAATTTCTGGCATTTGCATCGAACATGATATATACTGTTGTGTTGTTTGTGAAGTTTTCTATTTTGAGGGGCCTGTTAACAAAGCTCAGCTCCGCAGATAGAGTACAGAAAATGTGAATTGAATAAGGAGTTACAGGATGCTGTGGCTCCTTATTTTTTATTTATTCCCATAATTTATTGAAGCGAGGCCGGGTTGTCACCGGTTGGCACAGTTGTAGAGGACAGCAGCCATGAGCCAAGATTTATCAAGAGTAAGAAATATAGGTATCAGCGCCCATATTGATTCAGGAAAGACGACGTTAACCGAGCGTATTCTCTTTTATACCGACAAAATTCATGCCATCCACGAAGTCCGTGGAAAGGACGGAGTCGGGGCAAAGATGGATTCCATGGAACTTGAAAAAGAGCGCGGTATTACAATTCAATCCGCGGCGACGTACTGCACCTGGAAGAATATTGATATCAACATTATCGATACTCCCGGCCATGTAGATTTTACGGTTGAGGTAGAACGGGCACTCAGGGTTCTGGACGGCGCAGTTCTGGTTCTCTGTTCGGTGGGTGGTGTCCAGTCCCAGTCAATTACAGTGAATCGTCAGATGACCCGGTACAATGTTCCACGGATTGCATTTATAAACAAATGTGACCGCACAGGAGCCAATCCGGATAAGGTCTCCGAGCAACTCAGGGATAAACTAGAGCTGAATGCACATATGATGCAGATTCCAATCGGACTCGAGAGTGAATTGGAAGGCGCTATTGACCTTGTTACCATGAAGGCGGTCTATTATGATGGTGATAATGGTGAGATTATACGTGAGGACGTTATTCCTGCTGATATGATAGAAGAAGCGGAGGATAAACGTGAAGCATTGCTCGAAGAAATCTCCATGTTTTCAGAAGAGTTGATGGAGGCTGTACTTGAAGGCGGTGATGTTGATGTTCAACTGATTTACGACGCAGTACGTCAGGGGACTCTTTCACTTGAATTCACTCCCGTTTTTATCGGTTCAGCGTATAAGAATAATGGTGTCCAGGCACTTTTGGATGCGGTGGAACAGTATCTCCCCTGTCCAACGGATGTGGAGAACCTCGCCCTTGATCTGAAAGAGGATGAAAAAGAGTTTCCGGTATCCAATGATCCGAAAGATCCGCTGATCATGCTCGCCTTTAAACTTGAAGACGGACGCTACGGGCAGTTGACTTATGTCCGTACTTATCAGGGTGAGGTGAGAAAGGGGGAGACCGTATATAACAACCGAACCGGTAAAAAAGTGAAGATCGGGCGTCTCTGTCGCATGCATTCTGATGAGATGCAGGAGATTGACTCATGTGGATCGGGTGATATCGTAGCCCTTTTTGGTATAGATTGTGCCTCGGGCGACACCTTTACAGCCGGGAGTATTTCCTGTTCCATGACCTCTATGCATATCCCTGAACCTGTAATTTCTCTTGCAGTAATTCCAGTTGATAACAAGGCCCAGATAAATATGTCCAAGGCCTTGAACCGATTCACCAAAGAAGATCCCACATTTAGAACATATGTGGATCATGAGACCGGAGAGACAATTGTTTCCGGTATGGGTGAGCTGCACCTTGAGGTGTATGTTGAACGTATGAAACGTGAGTATGACGCCCTCGTTGAGGTGGGTGCACCCCAGGTGGCATATCGTGAGACTATTTCCCAGCGGGCAGAATTTAATTATATCCATAAGAAGCAGACCGGTGGCTCCGGACAGTTTGGGCGTGTTGCGGGATATATGGAGCCGCTCGAAGAGGGTGACTACGAATTTGTCGATAAGATTGTCGGCGGTGTTATTCCCAGGGAATTCATCGGATCCTGTGATAAGGGTTTCAAAAAGAGCCTTGATAAGGGCTCTCTCTGTGGAGCGGCCATTACCGGTATACGGTGTGTCATCAATGATGGTTCATACCATAATGTCGATTCTTCTGATGTAGCTTTCCAGCTTGCTTCTGTTGGTGCATTTAAAGAAGGATATCTTAAAGCTAAACCTGTAATCATGGAACCCATCATGAAAGTGGCAGTGGAAGGCCCTTCTGAGTTTCAGGGTGCAGTAATGGGTAGTATTAATCAGCGTCGAGGTATGATTATCGGTACCTCTGAGGAAGGGTTATACACCGTAATTGAGGCTGAAGTGCCGCTGTCTGAGATGTTTGGTTACTCCACCACCCTTCGCTCTTTGACCCAGGGTAAGGCTGAATTCACCATGGAGTTTGCGACTTTTAAACCCGTGCCTAAAAGTGTCGGTGAAGATCTGGTCAAAGCATATCAGGACGAGAGGAAGAATTCTTGATATTATTGACGCTAACTACTACAACTATAATGCTTGATGTTCCAGAGAGGGTCGGGCTGTTGGCTGCATAAGAAAGCAACCAAATAAGGAATATAATAAAGGTGAACTGCCATGGTAAACAACGATTTGATAGTTAATAATCCCCTTAGGGCTCTCGGCCTTGAGGAGAAAGCGGAAAAAGGAGTTCAGAGCATGGGGCTGGTTATGGCCAGAGCCGGACTTGGCAAGACCGCTATTCTGGTTCAATTTGCTCTAGACTGCATTCTGCAGGGCAATAGTGTGCTCCACGTCTCTATCGGGGAAAGCGTTGAAAAAACACGAGCATGGTACGATGATATTCTCTCCTTATTGACCGAGGGTGAGAAAATCGAAATGATCCCTGGAATCATGAAAAATCGCATGATCATGACATTCAAAGAGGCTACTTTTTCTAAAGCTGTCCTGGAAGAACGTTTCGATGATCTGGTTCAGCAGGATATCTTCCGGCCTGAATGTTTGATTGTTGATGGTTACGATTTTAGCAGCAATGACAAAGATTCCCTGGAAGATCTACGCAAATTTATGGATGATCGAGGTTTGAAGATGATCTGGTTTTCAGCCGTCTGTCATCGTGGTGATGATCGTGTGAGCGAGGATGGTGTTCCTGCACCCTGTCATGATGTTGCATCACTTTTTGAAACTGTCCTGCTGATCAAGCCGGCAGGCGATGAAATGCAGTTGGCTATATTGAAGTGTGATTCAAGCGCGGTTGACCCGAATGCTACCTTGACCCTGGATCCTTCGACCATGCTTGTGAAGAAAAGCTGAATAGGGTATTCCCCACGTCCTGAGGCGTGAGAGTAAATTTAAAAAGGCGGAATGCTCCCGGGCATCCCGCCTTTTCTGTTTCGTATGAAGCTAAGCCATTTTGTCCGTCATTCCCGCCTACGCGGGAATGACGATTGTTGGTAAGACGTAGTTTTTACGGTAAAATTGTATATAATTGGCTGAGTTTTATGGATAATCAGGTCTATTTGCATGAAGGAGGAAGAAATGAAGTTCAGACCATGTATTGATCTGCATGATGGTCAGGTTAAACAGATAGTGGGCTCAACCTTAAACGATGATTGTCCAGCTGATGTCAAAACCAATTTTTCCACCGATAAGCCACCGGCCTGGTACGTAGACCTCTATCGCTCTGATAATCTGGTTGGAGGTCATGTGATTAAACTGGGGCCGGGCAATGATGCTGCCGCGGAAGAGGCACTTGCTGCATGGCCGGGGGGGATGCAGATTGGCGGTGGTGTCACCGCTGACAACGCCTGCAAATGGCTTGACAGGGGAGCCTCCCATGTCATTGTCACCTCATATGTGTTTACAGATGGGCGGATAGACGAGGCGAGATTGGAAAAACTTGTTGAGGCAGTTGGCCGGAAAAGGCTGGTCCTTGATCTAAGCTGCAGGAAGAAGGGTGACGAATATTATATCGTCACCGATAGATGGCAGAAATTCACCGATGTCCCGATCAGCCCTGAACTCCTTGGCAGGCTGTCAGAATCGTGCGATGAATTTCTAATCCATGCGGCTGATGTCGAGGGGAAGTGTGAGGGCGTTGAGGTTGAATTGGTGAAAAAACTTGCGGACTGGTGTCCGGTTCCTGCAACCTATGCGGGGGGTATCAGGGATATCGGTGATATGCAGCTGATCAAAGATATCGGTAAAGGCAGACTTGATCTGACCATCGGCAGTGGACTTGATATTTTTGGTGGTTCCACCATCTCCTATAAGGATGCGGTCTGCTTTTGTCGGAAAGAGGTTCTTTCTCAGTAAGATTCTTGACCTGATGTAGTTCTTTGGCTACAATGGCAAATAGAATAAATGTTCAAATCTTCGATTGCACAACAATCCGATTATCCAGGGAAAAATATGGAATTAGATAAGGCGGAACAGAGAAAAAATATTGAGAAATTCATTCGGCGGATGCCCAGCCTTTCCACGACTCTAGGTAAGGTCATGGAAATATGCAGCAGGACGGATGCTTCACCCAATGAACTCAATAAAGTTATATCACTTGATCCGGTTCTAACCGGTCAGGTTTTGAAACTGATCAACTCAGCCTATTATTCTCTTGTTAATAAGGTAACCTCGCTGACCCGGGCCATCACTATGCTCGGTATGAATACTGTGAAAAATATCGCCCTGAGTACTGCCATTATCAGGACTATTTCGGGTGCTAAAAAATCCAGAGCGTTACCTACCGCAAAATTCTGGGCCCATTCTATTGGTACCGGGGTAAGCGCCAAATTACTA
>DAOVUU010000080.1 GCA_030632405.1 Desulfobulbaceae bacterium
CCGTAACAACGGTAAGCAAGACGGCTTAAGTACGTTGGTGTTGAACTTTATGTTCATAATTTTAAAATCCCTTTTCCGTTTCTTGTTTTTTAGGACAAACTTTCAGAAATAAGGTACTAAAACCGAATCCCGATAAATGGGAAAAGTGGGCGACTCAGAAAACTCTTGTACCCCAGAAAGCTTAAAGTGCCTCTGGAGCAAGTGAGATTATTTTCATAAAACCCTGGTTTCTTAACTCACGAGCTACGGGGCCAAAAATACGCGTTCCAATTGGCTCTCCAGACACACCTAGCATAACAGCGGCATTGTCATCAAATCCAACCCAGGTATCATCCATTCTCTTAATGGCTTTCGAGGTCCTTACAATAACGGCCTTCATAACATCGCCTTTTTTAACCTTGGCATGCGGAATAGCTTCCTTCACCGTCACAACTATTACATCACCAATGCTTGCATACCGCTTTCGAGTTCCACCAAGGACACGAATACAAAGAACCTTTTTTGCCCCGGAATTGTCTGCAACATTGAGTACTGACTCTGTCTGTATCATAATTTCACCTGATATTTCATACGAAACAAAACGATTTCACTAACTCTGCATAACTGTCAGTACTAAACTGCCTGTTCCAATATAGTTCTAACCCGCCATCGTTTCCGCTTACTTAGTGGTCGACACTCTTCGATGAGTACAGTATCACCTAAATTGCAGCGGTTCTCTGGATCATCAGCAAGATATTTAACACTGGTTTTAACGAATTTCCCGTAGAGTTTATGCCGAACCTTTCGTTCAACTTGAACAACAACGCTCTTTTCCATTCTGTCACTTACAACAGAGCCGGTTCTTGTCTTTTTAGATTTTTTAATTTCACTCATAGTTTTTATCACTTAGCGATAGTTATATAAAACCATACAACCACAATTCAAATTTCAGATTGCGCAGACTAGCTGACTGCTTGTACCTGGATTGTCTTGATTCTGGCAATATCTTTTCTAATTTTTTTCAGCTGAGAACTATTTTCAAGAGGTCTGATCCGATGCTGGAATGTTAAGTTGCCCAGCTCTTCTCTCAAACCTTTTTCAGTCTTTACCAGTTCCTCACTACTCATTTTGCGGATGTCTTCTACTTTCATAGGCTGGTCCTCTTGGTTACAACTTTTGTTGAAAATGGTAACTTGTTACCGGCAAGAGTCAATGCCTTCACAGCGAGTTCTTCACTCACTCCGGAAATCTCGTAAAGAATCATTCCTGGTTTTACAACGGCAACCCATGACTCCGGACTCCCTTTACCCTTGCCCATACGAGTCTCAGCGGGCTTTTTTGTAAGCGGTTTATCCGGGAAAACACGTATCCAGACTTTACCACCACGCTTCATAGTTCTATTTATCGTTATACGGGCAGACTCTATCTGCTGCGCGGTCATCATACCACAACAGGTGGCCTTGATCCCAAATTCACCGAAAGAAATTGAGGATCCTCTATATGCAACCCCTCTTGATCTTCCTTTGAAAACTTTTCTATGTTTGACCTTCTTAGGACTTAACATCTCTTACTCCGAATTATGGTATGTAAAGTATATAACGAGTCTAAGAGCCTGTCCGAGAATGATCTTTCGAAGTCTCGTACCTCGCTTATCTGCCCAAACTCTTTGTTATTTATAAAAAATAATGCTCGTAATATTAACTATATGACTGCGCTTATTTTTTAAAAATGCCTCGATTTTAAACAAAACGTCTATTCTCGGACAACCTCCTAGCGGTATGCAGTTTATTTACGAGTAAGCTGCTCCCGGGCCATTTCTGAGATAGTCCTGAAATCGATTTTTCCACTTCCCATCTTGGGCAGAGTATCCCAGACAAGAAATATTTTAGGCATGGCAATAGCCGGCAGCTGGTCGGCCATCTGGCCGGTTATCTCTTTTTCATCAAGATCTGCCGTCACAACGGCTACTATTTTGGCCCCCTTGATCGAATCCGGAATTTCTACGATACAGCACTGCACGTCTTCCGGGAGAAATTTTTCCAGCACGTCTTCGATTTTTACAAGTGAGACCATTTCTCCACCGATTTTCACAAATCGCTTAAGGCGGCCAACATGCCAGAGGTAACCTTCTTCGTCGATGTTGCCCATATCCCCCGTATCATACCATCCATGGCGGATATGCAGAGAGGTTTGCTCAAAATCATTGAAGTATCCCTTCATGATATTATCACCTTTGACAAGAATCCGGCCATCCTGCCTGGGTCCTAATTCTTCGCCAGTCTCGTAATTTTCTATTCGAACCTGCAACCCCGGGATCGGTTTCCCGACACTTCCAGGTCTGTTGTTTTCCGGGCTGTTGACAGATATAACCGGTGAACATTCTGTCGCACCATAGCCTTCGTAGACTGTAATACCGTGTTTGGTTTTAAAACCATCGCGTAAGGCATCCGGGCATTTGTCCGCTCCCGCCATGGCTATTCGCAGCGAATCGAAATCCCCTTTTTCCGATTTACGTAAATAGCCCCAGAAAAAGCTGGGAGTGCCGACCATAAAAGTCGCTTTATGTTCCCGGATAATTGTACACACTTTCTTGAAGTCCAGCGGGTTTGCATAGGTCAATATTTTCATGCCGTGATAAAGCGGCAGCCACATCGTCACAGTGAGTCCGAAGACGTGAAAATAGGGGAGTGCACAGAAAAAAATGTCGTTTGACTGAAAATTGAAAATCGGTGTAACGGCTTTAATATTAGAGAGGATATTTTTATGGGTCAACTGTACTGCTTTTGGATCTTTTTCCGAGCCGCTGGTAAATAAAATTACTGCGGTGTCATCTTCTGTCCCCTGGTGTACCAGCATCTTAATCATCTTTGCCGGCAGAGCAGCGGTGAGTGCCGCCCGTATTTTCTGTACGGGAGAAATGGCTGCCATGATATCCTCGATATAGATCATGCCGTCTACATAAGGGCATTCTATCTTCTCAAGAAGTGCTTTTGAGGTAATAACGGTTTTGAAGTCACATTTCTGCTGTGCATATTTGACGTTTTGTGCTGCTCCGGTAGAATAATTGATCATCACAGGGATTCGACCACTCATCAACACGCCGATTTTTGTCAGAACACACCCTGCGGAAGTTGGGATCATTATACCTATGAACCCTTCATCCATCTTGCTGAAGATGCGGGTTAAAAGAAGAGATGCAATAAGTGATTTATTGTATGTCAGCTTTTTGTTGGTAGAAAAATCATGAATTGCCGTTTTTTTTCCGAATCCTTTTGCAATGTCGATAAAGTAGTGATGTAGCACGATTACCTCTATCTTAGTTGTTGGTATGAGTGTTTTTTGCCTCTATCCGGGGAAATAGAGGCGCGGGATGGAGTACTTCTACCTATCTCAACTACCATTATTTATATAAATTATCAACTTTAAGCCTGAGTCTGCAGAATGTTGACTTAAGGCTACGTTGAGATTATAAAAATTAAGATGTTTCAAGGCTTGCTTAATTTTTCAATTCAACATCGGAGATTTCCACGATTGACCGTGGAATCTCTTTTTTAACCTGGATTCCCATCTCGCGCAGTTGCTCGGAGTTGGAGATAAGGTTTCCCCTGCCCCGGGTGAGTTTTGTCATGGCCGAGTCATAGGTTGTATGACAGGTGGCGAGTTGTCTGCCTATTTTTTCCATGTCTTCGGCAAAGCCTCTGAACTTGTCATACATAATTCCTGCCTGCCTGGCTATTTCGGCAGAGTTCTTGCTCTGGTGCTCATGTTGCCAGATATTTTCAATGGTACGCATGGTTGCCAGCAGGGTGGTGGGGGTTACGACGATGATTTTTTTTGCCAGGGCATCGGCAAAGAGCTGTTCATTGGATTGATATACTGCTGCAAATGCCGCTTCAATCGGCATGAACATCAAGACAAAGTCGAGGGAGCGGATACCCGTCAGGGCAGGGTAGTTTTTATCGCTGAGCTGGTTGATATGATCTTGGATTGCTTCCACCAGATCACCAATATAGCGGGCCTTATCACTCTCATTTTCACTGTTGATACATTTTTCCCAGGCAATCAATGACACCTTGGAATCGACAATAATGTCTTTCCCCTCGGGCAGATGAATGATCACATCAGGTTTCAGCAGGTTATTCTCATGATCCCGGAATCCCCCCTGGGTATCATATTCATGACCACGGCGCAGGCCGCACTGTTCCAGTACCCGTTCCAGCACAAGTTCTCCCCAGTTGCCCTGTTGTTTTGTATCCCCTTTAAGGGCTCTGGTGAGATTTATCGCCTCTTGATTGATCTGCTGGTTGAGCTCTCTCAGCTGTACAATTTCCTTTTTCAGTGAGACTCTTTCACGGGTGTCGCTGAGATAAATTTCATTTATATCCTGTTTAAATGAGATAAGTTGCCGGTTGAAAGGATGCAGGATTGTTTCAAGTTTTTCCCTGTTAATATCACTGAATTTAACACTTTTTTCTTCAAGGATCTGCTGGGCCAGGGTAGAAAACTGCAGGCCGAGTTCTTCTCTTGCATTTTCCAGCAGAGCAAGTTTTTCGGCGCTGTGTTTTTTTTCGTTTTTCAGAAGAGTTATAAGTTTTGCAGCGCGTATTTTATACTGGATGATTTGATGTTCAGCAGTCTGCGTTTGTTCATCTGCCAGAAGCCGTTGTGTTTTTGTTTTTTTCAGTTCTGATTTTAGATCTGATAACCGAAGCAGTGTAACAATAAGGAGTATAACGAGGCCTATCAGGATAAGGAGCAGGGGGCCGTTTCCCATTATGATTGAAAAAAAGTCCTGCATGGTGGTTGCAATGGGGTGGTAAAAATCGCTCATACCATTTTCTGTGGCCTGTTGTTATGTCTTTTGGGATGGAGTTCTAAAGAGGCCAGGGTCTCTCCTTACCGCCAAGAATATGCATATGGATATGGAAAACTACCTGACCCGCTTTTGCACCGTTATTGAAAATAACCCTGAAGCCGTCACCAATACCATTTTCCACAGCAACCTGTGAGCCTATGCGCATCAGTTTACCTATGAGTTTTTCGTCTCCTTCACTTATATCGGAGGGGCCGTCAAGATGTTTTTTAGGAATGACAAGAAAGTGTTTGGGGGCCTGTGGTGATATATCCCAGAATGCCAGCACTTCATCATCTTCGTACAGTTTTTCGGCAGGAATTTCGCCTGTAGCAATTTTGCAGAATAAACAATCAGTCATGGGCAACCCTCCTCACTGGTTAGTGTCGATTTCATTTCTTCTGTCTCTCGGTAATCTTGTCAACCGATATTTCCAACGTCTCAACTATGATACCTGTATATTTCTGAATGGTATCCTGGATATATTTTCTGAGTTTTTCCAGGTCGCTGGTAAGTGTTTTTCCGTATGGAACAACTACCATTAAATTTATACTGTAGCCATCCCTTCCTATCAGTATTTTTACCTTATTTACCTGGACATCATCATCATATTCATCTATGCAGTGGAAAATCATCTGGGTAAGTGCTGCTTCGGAAATGGTCACCTTACCAGCTGATTTCCGACTGTTGTGAAAGTCCGGCTGAACTATGGATTTTTCGAAAAAGTGTGATTTTTTAACGCCGTCCTGACGCTTTTCCCCCTTAAAAAAGATACGGATGGAATCTGACAGTATCTGGGCATAATCCCTTTTGACTTCAATTGCCGGTACGGGGATGATGTGTTTTCCATCTTCAAAACGAGATTTTATGGCATCTTCAATATCCTTCTGGCTGGCGATTTCCTCAATCCGGATGATTTGACTTATAGGGGGCAATTCCAGTCTCTGTGCCAGTCGATTGACCATGCCGTTAGAGGTGCCGAGGAGAAGGATCTTTTTGATTTTTTTCTCCTGGATGATTTTGATCACTTTTTTCTGCTGCTTCGGATCTGCAAAAAGTGCTGTTTTTATGGCGGTTATATAGAGTCGTTCCTGCTTGGCCGACCTTCCTGCAAGGATTGTTTCTCCATGAATGAGCAGGCCATCATCAATAACATAGGGAATTCCGATTTTTTCTGCGAGTAGTTTTGCACGAAAGCTCTTGCCCGTCCCACTCTTTCCCACCAGTGCATAAACTGTTATGCCTTTTAGACGGCCTTTGACCTTGTGCAGAAACTGGTAAATCTCTTTTCCTGTTAAAAATACCCACTGATTTTCTTTTATGTTTTTTTCAGAAGCCATATTTTGCTGTTTCATGGGAGATCAAAAAAATAAGGGGAAGAGTTGACTGAGGTGCCGATTAACTCTTCCCCTTATAAACATCGTACATTCTATTTTCTGTATTTAAAGATGAGCTGTTTTTTCCTGACTCCTATTGTTGCTTCACCGCCTCTGACAAGTTCACCGAAAAGGATCTCTTCGGTGAGTGTGTCACCTATTTCCTTTAAGATGAGTCGACGTAGTGGCCTTGCTCCGTAGTCCGGGTCGTAGCCCTTTTTTGCAAGGTATTTGCGTGCTTCACTGGTGAGTTTTATCGATACCCGCTTTTCAGCGAGTTGTTCTTCGAGCTCCCGTATTAATTTGTCTACGATTTTCTCTGTTGCATCGCCATCAAGAGAACTGAATGAGATGATTCCATCAAGCCTGTTTCTGAATTCGGGGGCAAAAAGCTTATTAATAGCCGTCTGATCCTTTCCTTTTTTGTCTGTTACAAAACCGATACTGTTTGTCGTCATTTCTCTGGCACCGGCATTGGTCGTCATAATAATGATAACATTACGGAAATCAGCTTTTCTTCCCGAATTGTCGGTTAAGGTTGAGTGATCCATAATCTGAAGCAGAATGGAGAATATATCCGGGTGTGCTTTTTCAATTTCATCAAGCAGGAGTACAGAATGGGGGTGTTTGCGGATGGCCTCGGTCAGCAGTCCGCCCTGATCGAAACCGACGTATCCGGGGGGAGATCCTATGAGCCGTGCCACCGCATGTTTTTCCATATATTCGCTCATGTCAAAGCGTTCAAAATGGATGGTGAGTATTTCAGCCAGCTGGCGCGCAACCTCTGTTTTCCCGACACCGGTGGGCCCTGCAAAAATAAAACTTCCTGTGGGGGCGTCCGGGTTACCAAGGCCTGCCCTGGATCGTTTTACTGCGGTAGTGACCGCTTTTACTGCCTCAGTCTGACCAAAAACTACGGATTCGAGATTTACTGCAAGTTGTTTCAGTTCAGTGATCTCGGAGCTGGAGCCGCTTTTAGCGGGGATTCGGGCAATTTTTGAAACTACTTTTTCCACGTCACTGACTTTGACCATGGATCCCTGCCGGCCTTCCAGCCGGAAAAAGGAACCGACCTCATCCATTACATCTATAGCTTTGTCTGGTAGAAAACGCTCATTGATATACCGGTCAGACAGTTCGGCCATTGCCTTGATTGCGTTTTTAGAATATTTGACATTGTGGTGTTCTTCATACTGGCGCTGCAGTCCTTTCAGAATCAGGCCTGTATCTTTTACGGAGGGCTCTTCGATATCAATTTTCTGAAACCGCCTGGAAAGGGCACGATCTTTTTCTATCTGGTTCTTATATTCCTCGTAGGTTGTTGAACCTATACAGCGGAGAACACCTGACTGCAGCGCCGGTTTAAGTAGATTTGAGGCATCCATTGATCCACCGCTTGTCGCTCCGGCACCTACGATGGTGTGCATTTCGTCAATAAAAAGAATGGCATTTTTCTTTTTTTCAATAGCCGACACTACACCTTTTAACCGCTTCTCAAAATCGCCTCGATACTTTGTGCCGGCGACAAGACTGCCCATATCCAGAAGGTGGATGTCCACATCCTGCAGGAGATCGGGGACAATATGTTTTCTGTCATCGGCACGGGCAACCACATCTTCGTGTATACGTAATGCCAGTCCTTCGGCCATTGCAGTTTTGCCCACACCCGGTTCTCCGACAAGGAGCGGATTGTTTTTCTTTCTTCTGCAGAGCACCTGCATAACCCTGTTGAGTTCCATATTCCGGCCGATGAGCGGGTCGAGTTTCCCTTTGGCTGCACTATCGGTGAGGTTGATGGTAAATTCCTCAAGTATCTTTGCGTCGCTGGTTCCCGTCTGTTCGTTCGGGTTTTTGGGAGGGGAAGAGAGTGGCTCCTTTTGTAATCCTTCTGCTGGTAGCTCGTGGGAGATAAAATTAATTACAGCCATTTTACCGATACCTGCAGATGTAAGAAAATATACCGCATGAGATTCATCTTCTGATAAAATAGAAACAAGAACATCGCCACTGTCTACCTGCTGTTTTCCACAACTCTGTACATGGGCCACCGCTCGCTGCAGGACGCGGTTAAAAGCGATTGTCTGTGCCGGTTCAGTTCTCCCCGTCGCTGATAATTTCGGAATTTCCATGACAAAGAACTTCTCAAGGCGCTCTTTCAGTACTTCTATCGACCCTCCGCACTCGGTGATTATGTAGCTGGTGAGATCGTCATGCAACAGACCATAGAGCATGTGTTCAACCGTTACATACTCGTGATTGTGATTCTTTGCTTCTCGTATGGCCCTGATGAGGGCTTTTTCCAATGTTTTTCTAAGCATGGTTCCTGTCAATATCCTTATTAAAGAAAGGGAGCTTATATCCTGTTGATGGCGTCGTAAAAACTCTTCATC
>DAOVUU010000034.1 GCA_030632405.1 Desulfobulbaceae bacterium
AAGGAGTACGGTGAAAAGGAAAAAGAGAAATAGATTACGGATCAGAATTGCCATTTAGCTTCCTGTTAAAGATGAGGCCATCTCAGGCTTCGGGGGACCTTTTTACGATGTTATCAAAATTTTAGATTGTCGAGCAAAAAAAATCCAGTGACCCGGATAATAGAACGGGATTTATGGGAAATGTAAACTCATTTTTAAACCCACGCCGTCAAGTCAGCTAAAGTTGTCTCATTGGTCTGTGGCTACGTTGAAAAATGGCTTTGGCCCAGTCTCTCTGTTGTGTAAAAAAATTTGTTGTTGTGATATCAATCGTCTGTCTCTAGTAACGTAGGCCTCCACTTCACTCTATCTGAACGTCAAAAAGCCAGGGAGATAAATCTCTCTGGCTCAAAGTAGAATACCCGGCAGGATCTACCGGGTATTTTATATGCTGTGTAATTAAGAAATTAATTTACATGGATCCAAACATGGCTCCAAATAAACTTTTAACAAGGGCAACAGGTCCGCCAGTAGAAATAAGGGCGCTGGAAAGACAGATAATACTCCACACTCCTATTGCTGCAGCAAAAGCGGCTGTAGTGTACATACCCACCTTGTGTAGTTCACTGCTTGTCTGTTCTATTTCATGAATAGTGGGGATAGCTGCGGTTTTTTCTCTGGTAATTGCTGTATTTTCCATTTGCGATACCTCGTATATTTTTTCCAGGAGAGTTGCCTGAGATCAGAATTAATTTCTAATTATTTTCATTGATGTATTTATCCGCTGATTGCCGAAATGAAATTGGATACAAGGCCTGCAGGACCACCACTGCTGATCATTCCGGAAATGAGACAGGCCACAGCCCAACATCCGATAAGGGTTGATGTGGTGGCTATAACTCCAACGCCTACCTTACTAATTTCAACGCCTACATTATCAAGGGCAGCACTTTTTTCGTTGGTGATTGCTGTTGTGTTTTTCATCAGTTACTCCTGTTTAGGGTTACAGTCTTTGGCTTTATCTGCTCTGTTTTGCAATAATAATGCACAGTGCGTGCCATATGTAAAACAAAAAACACAAATAAAACCAAGGAGGGCCTAATGCTCTGAAATTACGTTATTAAAAGTGTTGCGAAAAGAGGTAGAGGCAGGGTGCAACGGAAAGTTTTGAAGCAATCATGGGTGTTGCATAAGTGTCGCGTGTCTGGGTTGGTATGTCGCATTAATGTTGCACGCAACACTAATGCAACACTAATTGGTGCGGGGAGGCTGTGAAGATGGCAGTATTGTACCGTCACCGGAGATATCAAGTCGCTGCATTTTACGATAAAGGGTAGACCGATCAATCCCCATGAGGCGGGCTGCTTTAGATTTGTTACCCCGTGCACGCTTTAAAATATCGATAATCTCATCCTTTTCGCTGAGATAGGGAGGGAGAGTGGCTGTTTTGTTTATTGGTGTCGAAGTTTCTGCCTGTTGAGGAATCTGTAACATCGGTGTTTGAATTTCTTCTGGAAAATGATCTAAAGAAATAGTTGATCCATCACATAACACACAGGCACGTTCAATAATATGTTGCAACTCACGGACATTTCCAGGCCATGAATAGTGAGCGAGTGTGTCCATCGCCTGATCAGAAATACCATGAATATTGCGTTTAAGTTTTTTGCGAAAGAGTGAGAGAAAATGATGGACAAGCAGTGGGAGACTTTCTTTTCTATCGCGCAGAGGAGGCAATTTTATTTCAACAACCTTCAGTCGATAGTAGAGATCTTCACGAAAACTGCCACTTTTAACTTTTTCGGAAAAATCCACATTGGTCGCTGCAATAATTCTGACATCGACCTGAACAGGGTCGTCCTGGCCTACAGGTGTAAAGGTTTTTTCCTGAAGGAATCTGAGCAGGCGGAGCTGCATACGTGGGGAGACATCTCCAATTTCATCTAGAAATAGTGTGCCGTTGTCAGCCTGTATCAGTCTGCCCGGACGATCTCTATCTGCTCCGGTAAAGGCCCCTTTCTTATGGCCAAAAAGTTCGCTTTCCAGCAGTTCTTCGGGGATTGCAGCACAATCTACTTTAATGAGGGCCCTATCGTGTCGGTCACTTTCGGCATGCAATGCCTCTGCCGCCAGTTCTTTACCGGTTCCGGACTCACCTGTCACCAGAACTGCAGTATCTACTTTGCCGACATTTTCAATCAAATCGTAGACATTTTGCATTGCAGGACTGGAGCCAATGTAGCCATGAAATGTATTTCTGGTATTGTGTTTGGTCTCGGGGGCAGTGAGGGTGATATCCCTTGCGACAATGACAACACCGTCGAATTCATTAAACCCATCTTCCAGTGGCGCCGCATTCAGACTTATGATTCGTATGTTGCCATCTTTTTTTCTACACTCTACCTGATGTTCTTTCACTATCCGTTTGGTGGAGAGCACATGCTGAGCGTCGTGCAGGCAAGCTTTACCCATCTCGTTTTGATAGGATTCGAGGCTGATAAGATTATCAGACTCAGAGTAGAGAAGCCATTGTTTCGCTGTTTCGTTGAGCTGAACAATCTCCATTTCATTATTTATAGTAATAATTGCATCCTTTACTGAACTGAATATCGTTTCGAGGTATCGTTTAAATTTTTCATTTTGCTGCAGTAATTCTTTCTTTTCGTTTTCAAGCTGCCAATGTTTTAGAGCCTGTCGAACAAATTTCAGTAAAGTCTCTTTATTAACTGGTTTGGATATATAATCAAATGCACCGTAGCGGACAGCTTCAGCAGCTGTATCGATATTGGGAAATCCGGTGACCATGACCACCGGGCATTCTATGCCCGACTCCCTGATTTTGTAGAGAAGATCAGTTCCCCTTTCTCCCTCCAGTACAATATCACTGATTATGAGATCAAATTCATGTTCTTTGATTGCGATGAGGGCTTCAGCTAAGGTGGAGGCAGTAGTTATCGGTCCGTATCCTTCACGTGCTAGAAACATTTCAAACGTGAGGCGAATACTTGCTTCATCATCCACTATCAGAATGTGTGAATTTTTTTCCTGGGGGATTTGATCTGCCATATCATGTATTCGAAGAAGGAAGTTCTATTATCATCCTGGTGTATTGATGCATTATTGAATCGACCTTGATGACCCCGCCATGATCCTGAATAATACCATAGCTGATACTAAGACCCAGACCGGTTCCTTTGCCGGATGGCTTGGTGGTAAAAAATGGTTCAAATAGCCTCTTGAGAATTCCCTGGGGAATACCTGTTCCCGAATCTTTGATACAGATCTGAATTACCGGTTTACTCTCTGTTCGGATAAATGGCCAATAGGTTATTTCAATTATTTTATGCGGCGAGGTGTGAGGATAGCGTTCATTGAGAGCGAAACGGGCATTACTCAGCAGATTGAGAATAACTTGCTGAAGCTGGGTAAAATTTCCTAATATAAGACAGGGTTCCGTCGAATATTCTATATTAATTTTGATGCCGTCTTTTTTACACTGATGCTCTACAAGAGAGAGACTGTCCCTGATTACCTGCCCGATATCTATCGGTTCACTGTTATTTTCATTTTCACGGGCAAAAGAGAGTAGATTTTTTGTTATGAGTGCTATTCTCTCTCCTTCATTGACTATTCGACCCAAAAGTTCAGCCTGCAGGGAATCTTTATCGCTGTCATCGAGAAGAAGCTGTGCAAAATTGATAATTCCGGTGATGGGATTATTGACCTCATGGGCGACCCCTGCAGCAAGTTCTCCGATGGCAGCCATCTGGGCAGTTCGCAGGGAGTCGGCTTTTCTTACTTCATCGCTGGTTAACTCCCGTGCAACAAGCAGAATTTTTCGAACGGTACCATCCTGATCTTTGACTGGTGAAATGGTCAGCAGGTACTCTCCGGCAAGGCCTGGAAGAGTTGTCTCTTCAACCCGGGACGAACAGGTCAGCAAAAAATTTTCAAGAGGGCATTTGATATGCGGCGAGCTGCCACCGTGGATAATTGCACAAATCCCTTTACCAATAATTTCTGATTGTTTTTTTTTTGCGGCATTAATGGCGGCATTGTTCACGTCTATTATAATGCCGCCAGGAGTGACCACAAAAACAGGATCTTGAATCGCCTGGAAGAGTTCATTACCTACCCCGGTCGGGCAGGGGCCGGGTGACTCTGGATATTTCTGTGAGTGCATCTTATCCATGGAGACCTTTTTGCAGAATGGCAGCACTTTTTTCACCGGTTTTAATTATTTTATGGAGAATCTGTTTTTGCTCATCACCGATACTTTCAGCTTCACAATAGTCTGCCAGAAGTTGCGAGTAATTGATGATGCCATTCAGCCCATTTGTGACTTCGTTGATAATTGCAGAAAATTCCGCTTCTCTCTGGCTATGTGTCATGCTGGAGGGATTATGCTCCTGATGCAGATGGAACAGTTGATTAAGGGAGGCGATTAATGCCTGCACCTCCACACTACTGTTTTTCTCTTCGACAATAGTGGTAAATTCACCACCTGCCGCTGATTTTTCAACCTGTCCGGTCAGGTCGAGCAAGGGTTTTATTGATTTTTGATAGAGCATTACCAGTGTAAAACAAGTTAAGGCGATTATCAGACCCATTAAAATCAAGGCTCTTTTCTGGTACTGCATGATTTTGTTTCTCATTTCACTGATTATGATTCTGTCAAATTGCAGAAACTGTTTGTTTATTTGACGCAGTTGACTGATGATTTTTATAATTAAATCATCGTTGTCCGGTTTTTCCGCAAGGTTCTTTAAATTGATTACCACCTGTTCCAGGTCAATATCCTGCAGGAACGAGAGCTTATACTGGCTTGGAATGAGGTGGTTCTCGAGCATTGAGGTATGTCTGGCATAAAGATTTTCAAACTCTTTTGCTGCACCCGACAGTGATATGGGATCTCTGAAAAGAAGTCCTTCAGTAGCCTGTTCGCGTATGGTTGCATAAAGAAAGATTGTTCCTTCACTCTTTTTTACTATGGTGTTGTAGTTGTTCATCAGGCTGTTCTGAAGGAATCCTGTAAGAACAAGTATCCCCAACAGGATAGCCGTACCCAGAAAAGTTACCCTGCTCAGTTTACGCAGTGATTTCATTTTCCACTCCGACGGCGTGGCTGCAGTGTTCTCGTGACATACAGGTGCTGCAGTTTGATTCATCAGATGAATTTGTGGCTTCTGCCTCTTTTTTCACACTGCATTCAACTATAATATCAAATTCTTCTCCATCGAGAGTTTCGACCTGGAGTAAAATTTCGGCGAGATTGTCGAGAAGACATCTTTCCTCTTTGAGAATATGAATTGCCTGATCGAAGCAGCTGCTCAAAAGTTCATTCACCTCCTGATCAATAAATTTTGCGGTATCATGCCCCATAGGCAGCCGACCGCTGACACCTTCAATGAATCCCCCGCTCTCGACGGTGAACGTTTGAGGGCCAAGGGACGAACTCATGCCCCATTTGCAGATCATATCAGTGGCGATTCGGGTGGCAGTAAGAAGATCTCCCTGGGCACCTGTGGTTTGCTGTTTGAACACTAACTCTTCCGCAGCCCGCCCCCCCATAAGGACAATTATTTTACTGATCAGATACTGTTTGGAATAGGCGTGATGGTCACTGATGGCGATTTGCTGTGTCTGCCCAAGGGCCATACCTCTAGGGACGATTGTTATCTTATGCAACGGGTCGGAGTCTGGCAGTTTATTGGCTAGAATCCCGTGGCCTGCTTCGTGGTAGGCGAGGACTTCCCGATCCCGATCAGTCATTATCAATCCTTTACGTTCCACCCCCATCAGTACACGATCACGGGCTTTCTCAAAATCTTCATTGAGGATCTGGTCCTGTCCTTTCCTGGCTGCCATCAGCGCAGCTTCGTTGACGAGGTTTGCCAGCTCTGCTCCGGTAAAGCCGGGGGTTGCCTGGGCAAGGGTTTCAAAATTAATTTCTGGATGCAGGATGACTTTCTTACCGTGTACCTCCAGTATTTTTTTTCTCCCTTTCACATCGGGGCTTAGCAGGTTGATCTGCCGGTCAAAACGCCCCGGTCGCTTCAGGGCTGAATCAAGGATATCCGGTCTGTTAGTTGCCGCCAGGACTACAATGGTGTCCTTCGTATCAAAGCCATCCATTTCGACCAACAGTGCGTTAAGCGTCTGGCCTCTTTCCTCCTGACCACCTGCTGAACTTCCGCCCGTTCTACTGGCACCAACTGCGTCTATTTCATCAATAAAAATAATGCAGGGGGAGTTCTCTTTTGCCTCTTTAAAAAGATCCCTGACTCTGGAGGCGCCAACACCTACAAGCATTTCATCAAAATCAGAACCGCTGAAGCTGTAAAAGGGTACACCAGCTTCACCTGCAACTGCCTTTGCCAGCAGTGTCTTACCTGTTCCTGGTGGACCCTGAAGAAGAATGCCTTTGGGAATGGTTGCACCGATTCGTGTGAAATTATCCGGAGACTTGAGAAATGAAACCACTTCCTCTAATTCTTCTTTTGCTTCGGGTATTCCGGCGATATCTTTAAAAGTGAGGTTAAGTTCATTTCCGTTCTGGCCAACCAGTTTATCACTTGCAAAATTGCTCTTCTCTTTTCTGTTACGCTGCAATGACCACCATGCTACCATTATCAGTGTTACTATAAATCCTGCAATTACAGTAAGGTATATAATATTAAATCTGTCCTGTTTGACGATAACACGGATATCCTTCCCCTGGACACCTTCCAGAAACTTGCTGACACTTGGCACTGTTGTCACAAAAGTACGTTCGTCCCGGTCAGTAAAAGCGACCTTGTTACCTGTAAATTCAAGCGTAACAATCTGATCATCTTCGAGTTGTTCAATAAGTTTACTGTAGTCCTGGCCTGGATGTCTGTGCTCCTTATACCAGAGTAGTGAAAGGAACAGAGCTAAAACGGTAAAAAGAAAACAAACGAGCAGGTTGCGGACAAGAATGGCCATGACAGTTGTATTCCCGGGAATAAGAATGATTTTTCAAAAAGAGTAACATTGAGCGCAGAATCATTATTACATTGGCATGAAACGATAATACGTGTTGAGGAATAATACACTAGAAATTAGGCTGAAGATTCTTCGTGTTGGTTTTTTCTTGAAAATGCAGACAGAAAAGCCGGCAGGATATAAACCCTGCCGGCTTTGTTTACTCGTCTCTTACTGTCTTTTTCAAATCCGGTCTGGTACTGACCAGTTTTAGTTCTACATTCCGCTTACAGCTCTAAACCATCCCCCAATGAGCTGCAGTGGCCCGCCAGCTTGAAACATGGCACTGACTATACATGCTACACTCCAAACTCCGATCAAGCCGGCAAAAGCGGCAATAGTTCCAATGATAACTTTATCAACTTCCGTTGAAACAGTAGTTTCACTTTTATCCTGTACCACCGCCTGACTTCGTATTTTGGCTTGTGCTGTATCGCTCATTGTGTCCCCTTTATGGTTAAAGAAAAGTTATTGTATATATTCCCATGTTTGCACATTACGTGCCACCTTAGTAGGGCAGGAGGGTGAGGTTGCGGGCAATATATGTAATTGTCAGATATTGTTGAAATAAAAAAATACTACCAGCCTCCTTTGGGCACCGGGCAAGATCATCCATAATATCAGTTTAGCTGTGGGACACTGTCCCTCTACTGTCCCACAAGTGTAGCCCTGGTACACTTATGGGACAGTGAGGGGACAGTGTAATGAGTCTTTTAAAGTGAAACAAAGAAGTAACCGATGGAAATAAAGTTAAAAAAATGTGTGAGGAGGTTGCTGAGGGATATGGAGAGTTTTATGAAACCATCAAGGCTCAAAACTGGAATTGTTTATATTATAGCGTAGCATCTGTCTATAGAGTGTTGAACGAGCTATGCCCAGTAACGTGGCAGCTTTTGCCTTATTTCCATTTGTCTTCCTGAGGGCGTCTATGATTTTTTCATCTTCCTTAAGATAATGGTGAGTTATTGGAAATGGTCCAGGCACATTTTTTTCAGCATAAGACGATTGGGACACAGGTACCGGGGGGGGGGCATGGTCAGCCGACCTTTGTAATTCCTCAGGCAGGTGTTCCAATAGAAGTACGGGAGAATCACAAAAGACACATGCTCTTTCCATCACATGCCGCAACTCCCGGACATTACCCGGCCAGGGGTAACGGGTCAGGCATTCGAGGGCCTGGTCAGAAATTGAGATAATTTTTTTATCAAGCTGTTTACTGAAGAGTTTAAGGAAATGAGTTGCGAGTAACGGTATACCCTTAATTCTATCTCGCAGTGGCGGGAGCTTTACTTCAATGACCTTAAGGCGGTAATAGAGATCTTCTCTGAATCTTCCCTGGGCCATCATTTCCTGAAAATCAATATTGGTGGCGGCAATAACTCGAACATCCACCTGTATAGGTTTATCATGGCCAACGGGAGTGAACGTTTTTTCCTGCAGGAAACGTAAGAGCAGGAGCTGGGTCCTGGGTGATATATCCCCTATCTCATCCAGAAACAGTGTCCCGCCGTCGGCCTGAAGTAATCTGCCTGTCCTGTCTCTATCAGCACCGGTAAAGGCCCCTTTTCTATGGCCAAAGAGCTCGCTTTCCAGTAAATTTTCAGAAACAGACACGCAATCTACCTTGATAAGTGGTTTTTCCCGGCGTGAACTCACCGCATGGAGTGCTTCTGCGGCCAGTTCTTTGCCTGTTCCTGATTCACCCGTAATGAGAACAGCGGTATCAACCTTACCAATATCTTCAATCAGGTTATACACCTTCTGCATGGCATCGCTTGAACCGACATAACCGTGGAAACGGTTACGGTTTTCATTGGTTTTTCGAGGTTCTTCGGTGGTAAGATCTCTTGCCACGATAACAACACCCTGAAATTCCTCATCGTCACCTCGCAGGGGAGAAGCGTTGAGGCTGATCACTTTTATCTTATTATCTGGTGCAGGGCATTCTATAAGATGTTTTCTCACCTCGGTTCCCTGCTGCAATACTTTTCGTGCATCGTTTAGACAGGCAAAATTAACACCGGCAGGTAAATGATTAAGATCAGGGCTTCCTTCCACACCTTTCTCTTTCAACCATTGTTCCGCAGTCTCATTGAGTTGGACAATTTGCATGTTGGTATCTACTGTGATGATAGCATCACTCACAGAACGAAAAATTGTTTCCAGGTATCTTCGGTATTTTTCATTTTCCCGCTGCAGGCGGGTGGCTTTGTTTTCCAGGTGCCAGTGCTTCAGGGCCTGCCTGGTAAAACGGAGAAGAGTCTCTTTGTTCACCGGCTTTGAAATATAGTCAAAGGCGCCGTGTCTCACCGACTCAGCAGCAGACTCCAGATGGGGGAAACCTGTAACCATCACCACCGGACATTTGACTCCTGTTTCCCTTATTTCCCGTAAGAGTTCTGTCCCGCTGGGTCCAATCAATACGATATCACAGACGATTAAATCGAATGATACTTGAGTTAATGCCTCCATGGCCTCTTTAAAAGATGTCACAGTTTTAACAAACTGATAGCCCGCGGAGGTGAGAAATATTTCAAAAGTCTGTCTGATTGACTCTTCATCATCTACAATTAGAATTTTTGAGGAAAAAATAGAGTGTTCCATTACCTTTTGATTCTCGCTGGAAGTTCGATGATCATCTCGGTGTATTTATCCAGTATAGAATTGACACGTAAATTTCCACCATGATCTTTTATGATACCATAACTGATACTGAGCCCAAGCCCTGTGCCTTCACCGGGGGGTTTGGTGCTGAAAAAGGGTTCAAATAATCGTTCCAGGATAGATTGAGGCAATCCGGTTCCATAATCCTTCACCACTATCTGGTATAACGTGCTCCCTTCGTTCTTCTTTTTACAACAGGTTACTTCAATTATTTTTCTGGTGTTAAAACCGGGGTATCTTGCGTTTAGAGCGTAGCGACTATTGCTGATAAGATTCAGGATAACCTGTTGCAATTTAGTGAAATCAGCTATGATAAAGGAACTGTTCCGGGAAAGTTCCGTCACCAGTTTGATGCCATCTCTTTGCAGGAGGTGTTTCACCAGAGCAAGACTGTCTTTGACAATTTCTACAGGATCAACAGGCTCCAGTTTACCGCTGTCTGCCCTTGCAAATGAAAGTAAATTTCTTGTAATAGACGCTATTCGATCGCCTTCTTTTATAATCTTCTGAACAATATTTATACCGACGGGGTCCAATTCATAATTATCAAGGAGAATCTGGGCAAAATTGATGATTCCGGTAATGGGATTATTCACTTCATGGGCAACACCTGCAGCAAGTTCTCCGATACCGGCAAGTTTGGCCGTTCTTATGGAATCTACCTTTTGAATTTCGTCCCTGGTGAGCTCTCTTGCAATCAGCATGATTTTTTCTATTGTTCCATCCGCTTCCTTTATGGGTGCAACAGTAAATGAATATTCACCGGAAAGTCCCGGCAGGCGGGTTTCCTCAACTTTCGGTTGGCAGGTCTTAAGAAACTCCTCCAGGGGACATTTGATATGTGACCACCTGCCACCGTGGACAACTTTGCAGATACCCTGTCCCACGATTTCATCCCTGTTTTTTTTGGCTTTTAGCAGAGTTGCGCTGTTGGTCTCGATAATAGTTCCATCCGGGGTGACTATCAGGATGGGATCAGGAATGGCATTAAAGAACTGTTCCCAGGGTTCGGTACGATTTTTCTCATCTGTTTTACCGCAGTTATGGACAGTTCTTTTACTGGGAAAATCACAAATAGCTGTAGTTTTTTTATCACTCATAATGAATGCAGGCGCAAAATTGAAGCTGGAAATGATTCTATGATTTTTTTCGCGCCCTTGGACAATACCACATTGGAGGACTAAACGCGAAAAACAAATAGGAATTGAGATCTACCAGGTCTTCTCTTTCTGTGGGAAAATTGTCAGCAGAGTCAAGTATTGTAAAGGTAGGGTAAATATCCGGTAAGCATTCAGTAAGGATTAGGGAGACAGTGTTGACCCATTATATTCCGCTGTTTAAAGATATGAGTAGTGCGGGTGTACCAACGTATAAAATGATGGGATGTTTTTTACCGGGGAGATGGATATGGATACAAACAAGGGCACCGATTGCAAAATATGGTGTTGTCTCAGTGATATTAACGCAAGGAGAAAGGACATGCTGGTTATGGTCGCAATGCTGGACTGTGCTGCCATGGGTGGACAAGGTAAATCGTGCTGTCACCATCGTCACACTGTGCATGAAGAGGATGTAGTTG
>DAOVUU010000077.1 GCA_030632405.1 Desulfobulbaceae bacterium
CTTCGTCATTGCAAATTTAATGTCATTACGACGTACTTAAGTACGCCTCATTCCAATAAATTTGCATTCCTCGAATATGAAGTTTTTTACTTAGCCATCCAAAATTTTACTTTTTATGAGTTTGTTCTGTTTCAGTTTTATACTATTTCCAGTGAACAGCGAAGGGGAAAACCATTTTTTTCCGCAAGTTGATGGACAATGGAAATTTTGGTTTCACTGATCTCCCGAGTGTATACACCTGCTATACCTCTACCTTCGTGATGCACATTAAGCATTATTTTTGTGGCGTCAGGTGTTGATTTATTAAAAACGGTCTCCAGTATGGAAATAACGAATTCCATGCTGGTATAATCATCATTGTGGAGGAGCACCTGGTAGAGTCGCGGTTCCTTCAGTTCGATGAGTTCTTCAGTTGCTACTGAATCCTGGGGATTCTTATCGTTTTGAGTCATGATACAATAGTTTTAAAATGTGCTTTTTCAGTCGGTTAGAGAAGAAATATGTGACTTCGGGTAAATTTTCTTTATGCTTTAATGTTGGATGATAAAATACTCATTTTTAAGGCATCTTACAGTAAAAAATAATACTAAGTTGGTATACTTCAATATATCATGAATGCATATTTTTGGGAATGGCGCGGGATCCACTTCTATTGAGCATGGTGAGAAAGAGTTCCTCCAGGACGAGCGATGCTGGGAGAGGAGAACCTTTGAGACGGAATTCGGCTTGAAAGAGAAGCTCCATCCTGGATTTGAGTCCATCGGCACTGTACTCTGATGCTTTGGAAAAACTCATAAACAGGGCGTATGGGTGGCCTTTCAGTAGTTCTTCCCATTCCCCTCTCTTTTTCAACTGAGGGAGATATGAGTTTTGAAATTCATTTGCATTCATTCCCTTTTTCCACACAGGGGGAGCCTGTATCTGCAGAGATTTGAATATAAGGAGTTTTTTAATAAAGTTTCTCATTGTGGCAAGGATAGCTAGTCCGTGTATTCCCTGTTCCTGTAATCTGGTAAGTATTGTCAGGGTTCTTCCTGTCTGATTTTTACTGAAAGCATCCGTCAGTTCGAAAAGGGCATCTTCTCTTCTGTGGCCAATCATTTCCTGGAGGTCATTGCGGGTGATGACATCGTGATCAGCGGCATAGAGGGCGAGTTTCTCGGTTTCAACAACAACAGCGACCGGGTGGAAACCGACTCGATCAAAAAACATGTCAACAGCACGCGAATCAATCTTTTTGTCAAAACCCTTAAGGGTCTTCAGCATTACCTCACGCAGGATTTCTTTTTGCTCTTTCTGTGCCGCTTTCCCGGCCCCGGTTGCGACAGAGCAGTCTACCACTGTACAGTGTTTTTTAAGGTAGGTAAAAAGTCGTTGCCGTTTGTCCAGTGTCTCGGTGGTCAGAATGAGTATATTTTTGTCTGGTAAGCCCTTGTCAAAAGTTTCTATACATTTATCGACAAGATTTGTCGGGTCGGCGGCAGAAATATCGACTGTGGATTCATTGATAAGCTTGTCTGCCCAGTCAAGGGAAGATGTGGGTTTTTCGAAGCCGAATTTAGCCTTCCACTGGGCAGCATGTATATCTGACAGTGGAGTTGCACCTTCAGTATCTACACCTGCCGCCTGCAGAACCGATTGCAGGTGTCGCTCTGCAGGCTTTAATCGTCCAGCTTCAAAAGCCTGTACGGCTTTGTCCCAGACTGTTGAAAGAACAGTTTTTGTGTGAAAAATCCTGCTGTCGGCTACGCGGTAGATCTGCAGCCCCGGGAGAAGGCTGAAACTTACAAGTCTGGCAAGAGTCTGGCCAAAGTCCTCACGCTCCCCGTCAATTGTATGCACCGCACCGGGTTTTTTTTGCAGGAGGACTTTTTGCAGCTGATCAGCCGCCTGATTACAGAGATATCGTTCACCAAAGAAGAGGTAGATCTGAGTATCCGGTTCGATCTCTTTTCTTTCCAGCAGGCTCTGCAGTTCTTTGCGTTTAATCTGTGCCATATTGATCTGTAGCTGTGTATGTCATTTTGTGTAGAATAGCGGGGAGAGAAGCGGGTTGCAGATATTCTCCTCCCTGGTGTTGAGAAAAAATAGTACTGGTTTTTTCAGTAACATCATCCCAGGTAAGATTTTTTCGGCCGGTAGCAACTATTTCAAAGAGCGCAATGTTGTACGGGTTGTTTATCGACGCTTTACCTGTTCCTACGGTTGCAAGAATATCCACCTTATTTCTGAAAAGCTTGTTCAGTTCCCTGTATACCTTGATCCCGCCGCAGGAACCTATACTGAGGAAGCGCTGCTTCTTCCAGATTTCGCCAGAATGAAGAATTTCTGTTTTCCAGAGAGCCTCGAATGGTGCAATCAATTGCTCATATCTCCAGTAACTATGGCCCCGCTGGGCAAACATCTCATGACCGGATAGAAGAAATTGGGCAATGAGTTCCTGTTGTATTGTCTCGTCCCGGTAGACAAAGATGGAGTGGTTGATCTCTGTCCCGTTCAGTTCCTTTTTCCAGTCGATCACTATAGGCATTTTTGTTGCTGCGCGAAAGAGCAGATTAAGGTTGTTTTCCGGCCGGTGCTGAAAAGTTGTCAGCAGCGCTGTTAATTCTTTCTTCTGCCCGGGGGACGTTTCAGCAAGTTTGTAATCCTCTGACAGTGAGGGGCGATATCCTTTTTTTATAAGTGCTCTGCAATATGAAAAAAATGAACCTATGCCGTCGTCATCACGCTGGAACACCGAGAGGCTCTGCAGAACATTGTCTCTTAACCATTCTGCAAACGGAGTTCGTGTATAGGGTTCAATATGTATTTCCCCTCTTTCCTGTATCATACCCGATATTTTTATTCTATCTTCGACAGGGAGAATTTCCCTGTGTCGACCGATATAGTGCTGTAGTATTACCTGCAGCTGAGAGGAGAGAGTAGAGTTATCTTTTTTGATGGCAGTGAGCGTTATGTCTATCAAATAAGAACGTACTTTCGGGTCAATTAACTGCAGCAGTTTAATGAAAGTTGCGGAGAAGAGAATAAGACTGTTCTGATCATGAAAGGCGGACTCCGCAACCAGATCAATAATCTTTTTCTGTTTATCCAGTGTTTCCGGTAAAAAACCAGTGAGTTTTCCTTTATGGGCCAGGTTTGTGATAAAATTTGAGGAATAACTGTTGCCGGGATCTACTGTAAGTAAAAATGTAAGCAGATCGTTTTGGAAAGAGGCCGCCATTCTCTGCTGCAGTACGGGGACAAGTATTTCCCTGAAAGAAGAGTCGTAAAGATCGTTTCCCTGGGCCAGGAGAACGTATATATTGCCGCTTGTCAGCTTTCGAGCGCTTTCTTTACGTGCTCGTTCTGTGGAGAGATGAAGAATCCTGATACTCATATTTTTCTCCCCGGCAGCTATGGCCTGATCCAATCTCTTCAGATAAATTTTTTGAGAAGTTTTGTCCAGTTGTTTGAAGAGGTGTCGAAGCTCTGCGAAAGAGAATTTTTTCAACCTGCTGTTTCCTATCTCCCTGCCGAAATCATCGGTGACATCGTGCAGATTGTTGATCTGCCAGATGAGTTTTTCGGATGCACCAGCGTAAGCTGCGAGCAATTCTGCCTTTTTCCCTTTTGGAAGGTTTAAAAAAGAGTTTTCTTGATCTTTTTCAGGCAGTATGAAAAATTTCGTCAGCCAGAAAAGTGCCGATTCTGGAGTGGTTTCCGGACCAAGAAAAATGGATCGGCTGCTCCAGCTGTCTCCGAAAGAGAGCCTATGTATCTCCCCCAATCCTCTAAGGGTTGTTGGTTCGTCTATTCCTGCAATTTGACAGAATCGTTCAGCCGCCCAGTTTTGACCATTGGTCAGGGTGGCGAGGATGGCAAGACCTGTTGACAGCCCGGAGTAGGAAATTCCGTTAACTTCAAGGAGTGCTTTTGATGCCCATTTTCCTGCTTCCCCAAGTTGCTTCACCTGATCGATTATGGGGAAGAGGAGGGCAGCTGTGGGTACCGAAATTTCCGGCAGGCTGCCGAGTACACTGTTTGTGACAAAAGTTGTAGACTGAAGTTTTTCTAAAAGATGCCAGGTTGAGGCCGCGTCAGCCTCCGGCTGTGTACTGAAATATTCGATCAGGGAGGCTGTTTTATACTGTATTTCAGCCTCCTGCAGTCGCAGCAGAGCGGATTGAGCTTCGGCAATGGTGATGGAGGGAAGGGTGCAGAACGCTCTGAAGACCAGAAGATTGGTGTATGAGAGTGAACGTATTTTTTGCTCCCATTTTTCTTGGTGCTTTGTATCTTCTTGTGTAATGGTTTTGTAGAGTACTATTGTTTTATCGTATGGTGCATCTTCGATTGAACATTTACCAATAGTATAATTTGTTAATATCAGAAAGAATACCAACAAGCCAGAGAACAAACTTGTCGTCAAGAGTGTCAAATGACTTTTAAAAAGATTGGGTTTCATTATAAAAATACGGTTGATTGTATTGGAGTTGTTTTTGTGACTATTCAGGTTTGTCCGGGGGAATAGTGGATGAAAAAACGGAGAGCTTTTTAAAAAAAATATCAAAGGATTGGAAACGGTTGAAAACCTGGGGATCCAATAATGGAGTCATGGCCGATATCAAAGTCTCCAAGAGCAAAAAAGTGGCGCAACGGCTGTTAAACATCAGCGGAGTGTCTGATCGAGTGACCATTTGAATATCTACAATATCGGCCACCGGGTTCACCTCTCGATCTGATAATAATATCACTTTACAGCCCTTTTGTTTGAACCAGTGAACAATATTTTCTGTGACCGCTGAGAACCGATAGTGTGTTATTGCGAAGAGGACATCTTCACTCGAAACATCCGCCAAACGGTGGGCTAGCGTTGAAATATTGCAATCAATGAACTTGGCATCCTCTCTTAAATAACAGACCAGCAGGTAAAAATAGTTTGCTAGTGCCTGAGAAGTCGCAGCTCCTGTTATATATAGTTTACCAGGACATTTAGCCAGAATCTCTGCTGCAGCATCAAATTGTTTTTTATCTAAACGGGCATATGTTTCGTTGAAATTTTCAATTGCAAAAGAAATATGTTGACGAAAAAAATCGGTGTCGGCCGAGGTAACTGTGTCCTTTTTCTGTAAATACTGCTCAATAGGAGTTTCTAAACGGGTAACAACATCACGGCGAACTGAACTCATAAACCCAAGAAATCCGTCATATCCAAGTTTCTTTATGAATCGTCCAACAGTAGCCTTACCAACATCTGCTTTTTCACTTATTGAGACAATAGTTTCAAAAGCGGTTAAAGGGTAATTTTTCTCAAGGTAATTTGCTATTTTGGCTTCACTTCTGGTGAGTTTTCCCAGATTTCTAATTCGATAAAGTAAATTATCACTCTCCATACCTAAAAACCTCTTTTGATAATCAATATTTTGTAATTGGAAAGGAGCTGCCTACGTATGAGATACCGTTAAATCCCAAAATTGCGCAGAAATGGCAATTTTTTTCCAAATTTATCTTATTGCGAGTTTTTTTTCCATTTTTAATTCAATACTCACTCAATTAACAATATACCCACATATGAGTACAAAGTTTCTTCATTCAGCTCAGGATAAATCTGCGTGTTTTTTCCTTGACAACAAATAAATAAACTTGAATAGTGGGATTTAATTCCCGTTTAATATTTATTACGGGAATCCAACCTCTTGTTAAGGTGGTTATAAGATCTTTTGCATTATGGAGAGAGAGACAAGGAATTTTCAGGGGAAAAATCACTAACAATCTCAACAGAAAAGGAGAAGCCATGAAAATAAAAACCCCTATAATTAAGTCTGTGTTGATGATCTTGATGTTCGCTTTGGCAGCTGTTCAACCTGTGTCCGCTGGAAAAAAAGATGACACAATGGTTATTGCGTTTGTCCGGGAAATACTGAACCTCGATTACATGCATACGACCAAACGTGAATATATCATGTTATCTGATTTAATTGATGAGACATTGTTTCATGTTGATGAAACCACGTTTGAAATTAAACCGAACCTGGCGATTTCATACAACTATTCTGATGACAAAACGATTGATGTTGTCTTGCGTCAGGATGTGACATTTCACGACGGGAGTAAAATGACGGCGGATGATGTGTATTACACATATCAATATGTAATCGAAGATAAAGCCAACAAGCCCCACAAAACAACAGTACGCTGGCTGGAAAGCGTTGAAAAAACTGGTCCATATTCTGTTCGTTTTAGATTGAAAACGACTTATCCCCTGGCTTTAAGAGACATGGCCAGGCGTATTCGCATCCGCCAGAACGGAATTTACGGAACAACTGGTAATTATGACAAAAATAACCAGGCAGCAACCTTGAATGGTCTTGGTCCTTACAAAGTTAAATCGTTTGATCCCGGTAAAGAGTTAATTCTGGAACGCTTTGACAAATATTTCGAGGGTCCGAAGGGAAAATCTGCTATAGCAAAAATCAAAATCAGGAGTATTCCTGATTTGGGTACACAACAAGCCGAGTTGATGACCGGAAATATTGACTGGATATACAATGTGCCTATGGATGTTGCCCAAAGCATGGGCAAAACAGGACGGGCCGTCCATCTCGAAGGCCCATCAATGCGCATAGGATTTATTCCACTGGATGCAGGTGGGTATTCAGGTGAGGGTAATCCACTGACAAAAGTCAATGTTCGTCGAGCAATTATTCATGCCATTGACCGGGAAAATATAATTACTAACCTGGTAGGAGGAACGTCAAAAGTTATTGACTCCGCTTGCCATCCAATCCAGTTTGGCTGTACTGACGATGTTCGAAAATATGAATATAATCTTGAAAAAGCAAAGGCATTGATAGCTGACGCCGGTTATCCCGATGGTTTCAAACTCGATCTATGGGCTTACCGGGAACAGCAGGTCTCTGAAGCCATTGCTTCCGACCTGACAAAAGCAGGTATTAAAGTGAATTTGCGGTATTCAAAACTATCAGCTTTGAATAAAGCTCGCAGAGCACGGCAGATTCCAGCCTATTTCGGAACGTGGGCGTCTGGTGGCACGGCAGATGTTGCTGCGATTGCCAATGTCCACTGGAGTATTGACAGTGATCGTAATCTTTCAGGGGATCCTAAAGTTACTGAATTGATGCTGGGCGCTGAGAATACCAAAGATCCCGGTGAACGTAAGGAACTTTACAGCAAAGGCTTACAACTTATTGCCGACCAGGCATATTGGGTTCCTCTGTATGCTTTCACGGCCAACTACCTGACCTCCAAAGACCTGAGTTTCCCAATTCCCTTAGACGGGCTACCACGTCTCTACAAAACCAGCTGGAAGTAGACTGAAAACATGAAGGGGTCTTTTAGCGCCCCTTCATGAAACATTACGTATACTTTTCGCACTTGATCGCAGGAAATCAATATGCTCCGCTATTTTATAAGACGTGGATTCATGGCTCTTCTGGTTGCGCTGACCGTCTCAATTGCGGCATTTGTTTTGCTCAACGTTGCAGTTGATCCGGCGATGGCAATTGCCGGGGAAGATGCTGATCTATTGCTTGTTGAACAAATCCGTGAGCAGTACGGTTTTGATAGACCAATATTTATACAATACTTCGATTGGCTCTTTCGGATAATGCGAGGGGATTTTGGCGAAAGCTATTACTGGAACAAACCTGTTGGAGAATTGATTCTTTCTCATGCACCGGTAACTCTTCAACTTGCTTTAATGGCAATTTTTGTAACGGTGATAATCTCGATTCCACTTGCTACTCTGGCTGCATTGAAGCAAAATTCCTTGATTGACAGATTTGCTCTTTCAACTGCCGTTTCCGCCCAGGCTATTCCGAATTTTTGGCTCGGCCTGATAATGATCATCATGTTTTCAGTAACCTGGCAGATTTTTCCTGTTTCAGGGGATGACAGCTTTGTTCATTTTATTTTACCTTCATTTGTCCTTGGTGCCAGCTCAGTACCGGCCGTAATGCGTCTGACCCGAAACGGTCTGCTTGACGTAATGACGTCGGATTATATCAGGACAGCCCGCTCTAAAGGTTTTGGGGGACTCAGACTTCTGTTCAAGCATGCCATGCGCAATGCACTGTTACCGGTAGTCAGTGTTCTGGCAGTCCAGTTAGGCCAGAAACTTGGCGGTTCGGTGATAACAGAATCAGTATTTGCTATTAACGGCCTGGGCCGTCTTGCTCTGGAGTCAATTTTAGGAGGAGATATTCCGACTGTCCAGATGCTGGTTTTCGTTTTTGCCCTGACCTTTGTTATAATGACTTTAGTCGCTGATCTCCTCAACGCGTGGCTTGACCCTCGTTTACGATTGGGATGATGATATGACGATATCAAGATTGGCCCACTATCGCAGTACGTCATCATTAGATGATGAGGTCGTAGCAGAACTTACTCCGGGCCAATTGTTAATTAAGAGAATAAAAGAGCACAAGGGATTGATAATCGGGTTTCTTATAATCGTCGTCTTAATGCTGATCGGGGTATTTGCGCCACTAATTGCTCCTTATGACCCATTTGAACAGATTTTGTCAAAACGATTGATTCCACCGTGCTGGAGTGAGGGCGGCTCTCTGGCACATCTATTTGGAACAGATCATCTCGGTCGCGATTATTTAAGTCGCTTAATTTTTGGAACCCGAATCTCCCTCATGATTGGCTATGGTGCGGCGACGGTAGGTATGCTGATC
>DAOVUU010000261.1 GCA_030632405.1 Desulfobulbaceae bacterium
ATGAGTGAACGATTAGATGTTATTGGAGGAATAGTCCAGAGGTCACTCTTTGTCAGAATCTGCTGCAACTAAAGTTACAGTATCGCCTTGCAACCGATAGAGGTCTCCGGTGTGGGGGCAAATACTATCGGCCTGACCTTCAACAGGCAGGTCCAGCCTTTCCCCATAGCGACTCATCCATCCTATCTGTCTACCCGGATTACCCACTATTAATGCGTATGGCTTGATGCTTCGATTAACCACAGTGCCGGCTCCTATAAAAGCATACTCACCTACGGTAACGCCGCAGATGATAGTACAATTTGCGCCTAAAGTGGCACCCCGCTTAACGAGTGTCTCTCGAAATTCAGATTTACGGGAAACCGCCGAACGGGGATTGTAGACATTAGTAAAAACCATACTTGGCCCGCAAAAAACATCATCCTGCAAAGTCACATTATCATACACCGACACGTTATTTTGAATTTTCACATTGTTGCCGATAATGGCCTGCGCACCAATAAAAACATTCTGGCCCAATGAACATCGCTGGCCTATGACAGCACCAGATAAAATATGAACCCAGTGCCATATTTTCGTCCCTGCGCCAATGGTAACACCATCATCAATAATTGCCGTTGAATGTGCTGAATATGACATTGTTTTTTTCATGCAGGGTTGAGGTTTAATACTCAAGCGGCAGTGATATTGTTTTGTTGTCACGGGCAGATAAGTATGTCGCGATGAGAACTTCCAGGGATTTCAGCCCCTCTCTTCCATCTGTTTCAGGCTCAGCTTTTCCTCTTAGAACATCTATCATATTCTTAAAATAAAGAGGATGACCGAATCCATAAACTGAGTTTGTCTGATAATTAGCCTGCACAATTTCCGAATCATAATCTTTCCGGTCTGCAAATTCCCAATGGGTGATATCATTAACTGCAACGCCGCCTACCCGAACTGTTCCCTTTTCACCAATTACAGTCATCGACCCCTCAAAGTTTTTGGGATAGGTGAGCATCGTAACATTCATTGAACCCATAGCTCCATTTCTCCAGCGAATATTCATGACACCCGTGTCTTCCACTTCGATATTCCGCTGTAATGTTCCCGTCATGGCCTGAATGTCTGATATTGGACCTATCAGCCATTCGAGTAAATCTACATAGTGACTGGCCTGGTTCATGAATGCGCCCCCGTCCAGTTCCCACGTCCCACGCCATTTTGCACTGTCGTAATACTCCTGGGGCCGTGTCCAGAAAACATTGAGATTGACCATGAAAATCCGTCCGAAACGCTTTTCTGTTATAGCCCGTTTAAGGAGCTGCAGAGTCGAGTTTCGCCGATTTTGTTTGATCACAAACAACTTCACGAAAGCCTCATCACACGCCCGCACCATCCTCAACCCATCTTTCCATCTTGTTGCCATTGGTTTTTCAGTAGCAACATTGACACCGTATCGGGCGGCGAGAACGGCCTCATCTGAATGAAAGCCGCTGGGAGTACAAAGGGAAATTAAATCAATCTCAACTTCTTTCAGCATCTGGGCAAGCTCTGTGAATCCGGGCACATCGTATTTCCCGGAAACCTCTCTACAGAGCTCTTGATTAACTTCACATACAGCAACCAGTTCAAAATCAGTTTTATGAGCTTCAACAGCAGCGAAATGATTTTTCGAAATTCTTCCGCAACCGACTATTGCAATCCTTATCTTTCTGTCAGATATGACCTTGTACATACAGTTGCTCCTTGTATCACCCGTTATGCGAGGAAGCTGTCATGCCATCATGCCAGATATAGTCCTGAGAAAATGGGAGTTCCAGCGTTGATTCAACCACATATTGCGTAATTTTTTCAGAGGAAAAATGTTCATGGTAGAATACACGACCGGCACTGCTTATGGCTATTCGTAAATCATCGTCGTCATTAATCTGTTGAATTTTTTTTACCAAATCTTCCTGGTCTTTGAAAAAAACAGCCCTGTCTTTCAGGAACAACTGCAACCCATTCTTCTCATTAACGAATGTCAGAATTCCATTGCCAATTAATTGTGCCAGTCGTGTAGATGACGAGAGGTATTCACCTTCAGTTCTGTTCAAATTAAGGGCCATCTTTGTTCCAGCCAGTACTTTTTCATATGCAGTACCCCAGACTGCAGGATTACCAATGGCTCCATATGTATCAAATTGTATCCGGGGCAGCTGTTGTTTTACATATTGTACAATTTCAAATCGTGGATCGGCTGGTTTGCCGTTGCCACAAAAAAGTAAATCTCTGTCAAAATGAACCTTCTGGCTATTATCCATGCTTTCTATTGCACGGTCAACAGGATTTGGAATAAAGGATATCTTTGTTTTTGCAGTGGCATACTGCTCGATCTGTTTACCCGCTATGGAAACAAATATATGATCAACAATATTTTGACGCGCAATGATTCTCTCGGAAGTGCGCGGTAGATAAAGGGCATCAAAATTCCGATATGCCATCTTAACTGAAGGCAGCAAATGTTTTATTTCCAACAGGGTTTTGTTTTCAATGCTGTCACAGTGCCCTATCATCAGCATGTCAGGTTGAAACCTTTCACAACCTTCTATTAATTTTCTGTTAAGTCGTTTATTGCCTAGTTTACGTATCCCTAAAGGAGAGTAAAAAGCGCTCAGATCACGATCACTTACATGGAGTGTATCATGACCATTACGAATAAAGCCATAGTGAAACTTATGTTCATTTCTTACTCTGGCCTCACCTATGCGTCTTAGCTGATAATGTCCAATCTGGATAATCTTCATAAATTCCCGATCAGGCCGCTGTACACTCCACCAATTCGATAGAAAAGGTCAGCTCTTTACCGGCAAGTGGAGGGTTTGCGTCAAGAGTGATATTGATTTCATCTATATCGATAACCACAACGCGAATTATTTCGCCGTTGGCACCACCCATCTCCATCCGCATACCAACTTCAGGATTAAGATCCGTCGGCACCTGATCCACAGGTACGACCATAACCATTGCTTCATCCCGTATGCCATAAGCTTTTTCGACCGGAATATCGACTACCTTTGACTCTCCGACATTCATGCCGACCATAGCCTCATCAAAGCCCTGAATGACCTGACCGCTTCCAACGACAAATTCCAGCGGTTCCTTTCCCTCTGAGCTGTCAAAAACAGCACCGTCCGCAAGCGTACCTTTGTAATGAACTTTAACCTTATCTCCCTTTCTTACTTCAGTCATCTTTTTCTCCTTCCTGCCACAAAGGCTCTCACCAGGAAAGGCCCATCCCGGGCAGGTTCCTGGGTAAATTATTAATGTAGAATTACAACGCAATCGAATCCAGTTCTACCTGTAAACATGATCTGACAAAGTTCAACCAACCAGCGGTAGATGGCTGGTTGGCACGTTTATCTGTACAGATCATTTATCAAAAAATGACTCATGGCGGTAATAAAAAAAACTTCCAGACCTTCAGTGTTCTGAAGTCACTTCCACTACAGTACGTCGAAGATAAGCTAAAGTAGAACTAATCAACCGGTAGCAATCGAAAAGAAATAGGAATCGACTGATTGGTTTCAGTCAATTCGACTTGAGCCTTCCAATCATAATGATCAGGCAAGGCCAGCCGCACCTCATGTTTTCCCAGAGTAAGCACCATGTCCAACGGAGTGTCCCCGCTCAACATGCCATCAACATAAACCTGCGCGCCGTTCGGATGGCTGTTTATCTGAAGGGTCGAGGCCATTAGGCGGGGTTCGCTTTCAACTTGCTTTGGCAGAAGGCGCAATTCAGCGACAAAATCGTCTCCGGTCTGTGTATCCACCAGGGCTTTTACAGCCTTATGAGACACTTGGGAAAAGCGGGGGCTTACTACAGCATTGGCGTCAGTAAGATCGGCTGAGGTACCAATCTCCAACGGGGTTGACCCGGCCGATGACGACGGTTCTACCGCGGCCAGATGCAGAGGGGCCATCTGGATAGCCATGTCCACAGGCTCGCTGGCAGCCTCATTTCCCTTTCGAGAATAGCGGGGGCTTACTACAGCATTGGCCTCAGCAAGATCGGCTGAGGTATCAATCTCCAACGGGATTGGCCCGGCCGGTGACGACGGTTCTACCGCGGCCAGATGCAGAGGGGGCATCTGGATAGCCATGTCCACAGGCTCGCTGGCAGCCTCTTCTCCCTTTCGAGCATAGCGGGGGCTTACTGCAACCTTGGCCTCAGCAAGATCGGCAGTGGTACTTATGTCCAACGGGGTTGACCCGGCTGGTGACGACGGTTCTACCGCGGCCAGGTGCAGAGGGGGCATCTGGATAGCCAGGTCCACAGGCTCGCTGGCAGCCTCATCTCCCTTGAGCGTCGTGGGTGGCACATAAGGAGTTGGCATTGTACCAGCAGTAAAACGTGGTGCGCTATCACCTTCCTTTGGGCTGGGCGGCACCTCATAAATTTGCTCAACAGCTGGAAAAAGGTGCAAAGGAGGGGTTGGGGAAAGCACAATTTCAAGCTGACCGGCGGACTTTGGTCTCTCTCTTGCCATTTGAATCGCAAGGATTGGACCATTTGTTTCAAGATTCACATTGGGTTGGTAAATGCCTTCTGCTGGAATAGGATCTGCAATATCATTGCTACCTTGATCGGCATCTATATCGACCGCTGATTGACTCCGGGCGACAGAGTCCTGTTTCTTTGTCGCCATCGGTTCACTGACTGTGATTCTGAGTGC
>DAOVUU010000169.1 GCA_030632405.1 Desulfobulbaceae bacterium
ATCTGCTTCGTGAGAAATCCGGATTATGTGTCATTTTTTTGACAACAGTTTTATACCAAAGGACCGGTCTCAGTACCGGTCCTTCTTCTTTCCTGCAGCAATTCCCTCTGTTTTTGCCTCCCGCCTGCACTTCACACTGCCTACTCTATATATGGAACACTTTTTGCATAATTGAATAATGTCTTTTGAACTCAAAACGGCAGATGCTTGATTAATTGCGTCTCCTTGGAAGATTCTGCCGAATAGTTCCTTGAGTTTTAGAAAACGAAAGCATATGATATTAAAAACAAACAAGTAGTTTAGGGCTTTGACTTTCTTTCATACAAATCAAACTTCATGAATTAAAATGGAGGTCTTTTTTTGGATCTTTCAACGATAATTGGTATTGGTGCTGCTTTTGGTTTGATGCTAATGGCTATCCTTCAGGGTGGCCCACTGGTTATTTTTGTTAACGTGCCTTCGATAATGATCGTGTTCGGCGGCACCATGGGAAATACATTGGTTCACTACCCGTTCAAAGATGTATTGGATGCTGTTAATGTAGCCAAAAAAACCATTCTCTACAAAGAAACACCCGTAAATTCACTGATAATCCAATTAATGGAATTTGCAAATAGAGCCCGCAAGGAAGGTATCCTCGCTCTGCAGGGAGCTATGGAAACAGTAGATGACGATTTCCTCAAAAAAGCCACACAAATGGCTGTTGACGGTCAGGAACCTGAGACATTGCGCTCCATGCTTAATACCGAGATAGAGTACATCCAGCAGCGGCATGAGAAGGGGGCGGATATATTTACTTCGATCGCCACATATGCCCCTGCCATGGGCATGGTTGGAACGCTTATAGGTCTGGTCCAGATGCTCCAGACTATGGATGACCCATCCACAATCGGACCGGCAATGGCCGTTGCTCTTCTTACGACATTTTACGGTGCTGTTATTGCAAACGTCGTCTGCGCTCCGATGGCCGGCAAACTCAAAAACAGATCGGCGTCAGAGGTGTTATTGAAAACCCTGATTATTGAAGGAATGCAGTCGATTCTTTCGGGAGAAAATCCCAGAATCATGGAGCAGAAACTCCATGCCTTCATTGCTCCGAAACTTCGACAATCGACCTTTAAGAAACAGAGGTAATCCCTGTGTCAGAAGAACAAACCCAACAGGAAGAACAGAAAGAGACAAAACCTAAGTGCCCTGCCGGTGCACCCGCATGGATGGTTACCTACTCTGACCTGGTTACCCTCCTTCTCACTTTTTTCGTCCTTCTTCTCTCCATGGCAAGTATGGATCCTGTAAAATTTACAAAAGCATCCAGTTCAATCAAAGATGCTTTTGGAATACATGCCTCCCCATCTCATATTGATTTTACAATACCAATTCTCCCCTCCCCCCCAATCAGCCAGTTTTCACCAATCCAGAAGCAGACAACCAAAAAAGTATACGAGGAGATAAAATCACAAATTGAATCACTTCGTCTCAGGGAAGATATAGGTGTTCTCAAAAGAGATGACGAGTCTATCGTTTTGCGGGTCAATGAAGCTATTCTTTTTAAACCGGGTCAGGCAAAATTGTCGCTCAAATCGTATCCGACTCTCCGCACTATAGCCAATATCATAAATCCATTGCCCATGAGACTGCGCATTGAGGGGCATACCGACGATACCCAGGTTTTCAGAGGCCCCTATGGCAACTGGGATCTATCTGTTAGTCGTTCAGTTTCAGTTCTTCGATTTTTCAACCAGAGCGATCTTCTGCCACTGGACAGAATGGCCTCTGTCGGATATGGCAAAGACCGCCCCCTGGTTCCCAATAAAGATGACGCTTCCAGAGCTTTGAACAGACGAGTCGATTTTGTACTTCGACTTAATGCACCCACCAGTCAATTCAACACTAAACCACATAATTCAATCGTACCCTTATAGAGTTAGTATCCCTATTTTTTTGGACAGAGGCATCTCAGATGGCAGAAAAGAAAGAAGCAGCAAAACCTGGTAAAAGTAGGAAAAAACTTTTTATCATTATTGGTATTGCACTCCTCGTAATTCTTATCGGTGGAGGCGTAGCAGGATTTTTACTGCTAAAAAATGATCCTCCACCTTCGGATGATAAGGATCCCGGGCTCAGCGTTCCTGTTCCGGATCTGATCCAGGGTGAAATGATAGGCCCAATGGTCAATATAGAGGAATTTATTGTTAATATCATCAGTGCTGACAGTAACCGCTATGTAAAGGCCTCGCTCACCGTAGAACTCACCAGTGAAAAGACCCGTGAGGAGGTAGAAATGCGTATGCCCCAGATGCGTGATGCTATTCTGCTTCTTCTCGGAAATAAAACGTACGAGGAACTACAGGACCTCCAGGGAAAAAGACAACTCAAAGCAGAACTCAAGAACAAAATCAATTCCTTTTTACAGAGTGGCAAAGTTAAATCGGTCTACTTTACCAATTTTGTGGTTCAATAAAGTTTGGGGCAACACGTGGAACCAATCCTGAAAAAAAATGAACTGGCCAATTTACTCACTGCTATTAATGAGGGGTTGGTTTCCCTTGATCTGGATGAGGAGAGTCAACAGATACCCAATCTTGACTCCACACCCGTAGATCTCTTTAATCTGACCCATATAGAAGGTGAACTATTCAGGATTCCCAACTTCGATATAATCCTGGATATTTTCTCCAGAGCATACCTGACCTCACTCACAAGTAACCTCCAGCGAACATTTTCAATTACACGTACTTCACTGAGATCATCAGAGTTTCAAGATTTCTTCAAAGATAAAGATAATCTCGGGGCAAGCGGAATCATCGATATGTCCCCACTCAAACATGCTGCACTGATTATCCTGGACCCCAAACTTTCCTTTTCATTAATTGAAATTATGCTTGGTGCTTCTTCTGAGCTTGATTCCCTCCAGTTGGAGAGACAACTCACTACCATCGAACTTCTCGTTCTGAAGTCCTTATTTATTGATGCCTGCAGTGACCTTGACAAAGCTTTTGCCCAAATTATTAAAATTAAATCAACTCTTGTCAAGCTGGAAAATAATGCACGCCTTGTTTCAATAGTTGAACCGGCAACAGAAGTTATCATAGCCACTTTTATGGTCACGGTAGGAAATCTTTCCGGTGAGATACACCTGATATTCCCTTATTCTACACTGGAACCCCTTCGCGCCCCTCTCAAAGAGCTGCTTACTCTGACCAAAGCGAACAAAAGTAACTGGTATGATGTAATAGAAGAAGAGATACTGGAACTGCCCGCTGCTATAACTGCACAGTCGGGTACGCTGAACCTGTCGGTTTCGCAGCTCCTTGAATTAAAAAAAGGAGATATAATCAATCTCGATTATGACCCTAACAGTCCCCTTAAAGTTCTAGTTGAAGACCAACATACATTTTACGCTGTTCCCGGAACCCATAATGGCAAGAAGGCAATCAGTCTTACCGGGATGTCCAAATAAGGAAGGAACCATGACCCCTACGAACCCAGATAGCAGCCGCCCTGATCCGGCTGAACTAAAAGAGCTCCTGCAGGATAATCAAACCACGTCTGCCGACCCTGAATTGTCCGGAGACCAAAAGCAGACGAGATCCCTTGATTTCCTCTACGACATCCCTCTGCAGGTCACGGTTGAAGTTGGTCGAAGCAAGATTCTCTTAAAAGATCTGCTTAAAATGGATGAAGGGTATGTCATAGAACTCGACAAGCTCGCAGGTGACCCCTTAGATCTCTATGTCAACTCAAAATTAATCGCCCGGGGTGAGGCAGTCATGGTCGGTGAAAAATTCGGTATTCGCCTTACCGATGTCGTTTCCACTGCCGATAGAATTCAAAATCTTGGATAAAGACAGACGATGACAAAATCCTTTACCAGACTCGCACTCTCTTTACTCACTTTCGGAATGGTGGCCTTTTTACCGGGAGATATCTATGGAGCCGACGGTGAAATGGATGTTATGGGAAGCTACTTTCGTGTGGTATGGGGTCTGCTTGTCGTCCTTGGTGTTATTCTGATACTCTACGGGATTTTAAAGAAACGTTTCTCACTCTTTAATACTCCTGCCTCGCAATCAATCAAAGTCATTGAGATGAAGCCGCTTATGTCCAAAAAAGCATTATGCCTCGTGGAGGTAAAAGGCGAAGAATATCTCCTGGGAATAAGCGGTGACCGCATAACTCATATAGCAACTATCGGTGCGGAAAAAAAATCATCATTTGCTGCGACGCTCAGCAGAACAGATCCCCACAATTTATAATGACAGCGCATATTTCCGTTAAAACTATAAGGGAACGTTTTATCCCGGCATTGGGGGTTCTGCTCTTCCTTTTAAGCCCCACCGCTGGTCAGGCAGTAGGACTGCCGACAATCTCTTTTGGTGTAGAAAATGCGGATTCGCCTCAGCAGGTTTCGAGTGCACTCCAGGTTCTTTTCCTCCTGACAATCCTGTCGGTGGCACCCGCTATTCTCCTGATGACCACCTGCTTTACCCGTATTGTTATCGTTTTGGGGTTTATTCGACAAGCGCTGGGTACCCAGAATATGCCGCCTACCCAGGTTATTCTCGGCCTTGCTCTCTTTCTCTCTTTTTTTGTAATGGCACCAACACTGAACCAGATCAACACAGAGGCACTGCAGCCTTATATGAACGAAGAAATCGGCCAGCCTGAAGCTCTGGAAAAAGCTCTGGTCCCCATCAGGGAATTCATGTTCAGCCAGGTGCGCGAAAATGAACTTACACTTCTCACTGAAATATCAATGAATACAGAACCGGTGAATAAGGACGATATACCTACCATGACCCTGATACCCGCTTTTATGCTTTCGGAACTCAAGCGGGCATTCCAGATGGGATTTATGATCTATATCCCCTTTCTGGTAATCGATATGATCGTTGCATCAATTTTAATGTCAATGGGTATGATGATGCTGCCGCCGGTAATTATATCGATGCCATTCAAACTGCTCCTCTTTGTACTGGTAGATGGCTGGTCCCTTGTCGTCGGCTCCCTTATAAAAAGTTTCGGATAACACCTTATGACCCCTGAGATGGCGATAGATATCTGCCGTAAAGCAGTTCAAACCATTCTGATGGCTGCAGCTCCGATGCTTATCATCGGCATGGTTATAGGATTACTGGTATCTATCTTCCAGGCAGCAACGCAGATAAATGAACAGACTCTCACCTTTGTACCCAAGATTGTTGCTGTTTTCGTGACACTTGTCCTTTTTGGACCCTGGTTGATAAAACTGCTCATCCTTTTTACGACAGGGCTTTTTGATATTATGGCTACTCTCTAGGAGGTTATCCGAGAATGCATTTCTCCCCAACTCTTCGTTATTATATAAAAAATAATGCTCGTCATATCAACTATATGTCAGTGCTTATTTTTTATAAATGCCTGGATTTGAGAAAAAATAACTATTCTCGGACAGCCTCCTAGGGTCGTCGTGGATACCCTACTCATCCCAGTTGACCAGTTTCAGACATTTCTTGTGGTAACAAGCCGTGTTGCCGGATTTATCAGTGCAATTCCGGTATTTTTCACAACACAGACCCCCGCACGTGTTAAGACTGGGCTGGTATTTGCTATCGCTCTTACCCTTTTTCCTCTAATGGCGGACGCCGTCCCCCAGATCAGTTTTTCCCCCGCACCGTTTTTAATGCTTATAATAGCCGAACTTCTGCTTGGCCTGCTCCTGGGGCTGATTGCCCGTCTTATATTCACAGCTGTGGAATTTGGAGCTACAGTTATCGGTTATCAGATGGGTTTTGCCGCCGCTAATGTTTTCGACCCCCAGGGTGAACGGCAGGTTGCTCTCATCTCACAATTTCAAAATGTCTTCGCCATCCTCATCTTCCTGGCCATTAACGGCCACCATCTTTTTCTTCAAATCGCAGTACGTTCATATGAATACCTTCCTCCCGGTAAGTTCAACATATCCGGAGAAGCAATTCCCTTTCTTATGGACCAGGCAGCGCATATGTTTTTTCTTGGAGTTCAATTCAGTGCACCGGTTCTCGCCGTCCTTCTCCTCTCAGGATTAATCCTTGGTGTACTTGCCCGTGTATTTCCCCAACTTAATGTTTTCCTTCTTTCCTTTCCGATTAACATAGGAATTGCCTTTGTTGTCATTGCTTTGACATTGGACATCTCGGCTTCGGTAATTAGACAAGAATTTG
>DAOVUU010000326.1 GCA_030632405.1 Desulfobulbaceae bacterium
ACAGAAACAGCCAATCGGACAGTTGGCTAGTTCAAATTGCTTCGCCGAATTTCTGTTACTCCATTTAACCCGCATTTTTGATGAACATTTCGCAAGAAAACGGGCAACAGGTATAGACAATCACGGTGAAATGATAGCAAATTTCACCAAACGCAAGAGATGGAGAGTTTTTACGACACCGTCAGTTGACAAATTGTGTACAATAAAGGGCGATGTCCGGAAAAATAATGAGCAACACGATCATTACAGCAATCATGAGAACAAATGGAATTGCACCAACCATGACATCAACTATTGAGCCCCTCTGCCGTACCCCCTGGACCACATAGAGATTCAACCCTACGGGCGGAGTTATTAGTGCCATTTCAATCAACAGGATAAGTAAAATCCCAAACCAGATGGGGTCATAACCAAGATTGATCAGGATCGGAGCAACAATTGGAACGGTAATAACCATAAGAGAGAGAGTTTCGACAAAAAATCCGAGGACGACATAGAGCGCAATAACAACCAGTAATGTTTTAAAGGGTGAAGCACCGAGATTCATAACAAAATCATTGAGCATTTCGGCCAGACCTATTGCATCGAGAATAAAATTAAGAAAATTTGCAGATATAAGAATAAGCATGATCATTGAGCTGGTTCGTATTGTCCCTTCAAAAACCTGCTTGAAAAAAGCAATGCTGACAGCTTTGTAACGAAATGCCAGTCCCAAAGAAGCAATCACGCCAAGAGCTGCAGATTCCGTGGGAGTCGCCAGACCTGCATAGATAGAACCGATGACCACAACAAAAATTATGAGGACAGGGATAAGATCTTTCAGGCTTTCTATCCGCTCCGGCCAGGTGACAACCTGTTTACCGCCACTCAATTGAGGATTCACGATACATGCAATCGCCAGGCAAAGCATAAAGAGAAGTGCCAGGAGAATACCAGGAACGATGCCTGCAAGAAACAGTCGCGGTATAGATGTGTTAGTCAGAAAACCATACACAATAAGGTTAATGGATGGCGGAATAAGTATTCCCAGCGTCCCGCCTGCGGCAATGGAACCGGTAAAAAGCTTTTCCGAATAATTGTAACGCCGTCCCTGGGGCAATGCAACAGTAGTAATGGTTGCAGCTGTGGCCACCGATGACCCTGAAGTCGCTGCAAAAAGAGCGGATGTCCCGATATTGGCCTGCAGCAATCCACCCGGTAGCCAGGAAAGCCACCTGTTAAGCGCATTATACATTTTTTCTGCAATACCGGCACGTAATAGAATCTCACCAAGCATCACAAAAAGTGGGATGGAGAGGAGAAGGAAATCAGTACTGGCGGACCAGGAAATTTCCCCCATAGCCCGGTAAAGAGGGAAATCTGAAAAAATTGTACCAATAGACAGCCCCAGAATAATCAGTGCTGCCGCCACAGGGACACTCAACACCAGCAATGTTAGCAGAAGGATCAGGGTTACCGTAATAATCATTTTCCTCCCCCTGCTTTATCACCTAATTCTGCTGTTTCCTGAATCTCCTCGCTAAGAGTAGATATCCCGGACAACCTGTCCGCAATCTCATGCTTCCCATTGAGACGATAATAAATCGTCCCGGCAAGAATCATGAAAATGGTAAATCCAAACCACAACAAGCCTGCAAACCAGAGACCTTGCGGAATCCACATGGGAGTTGAGAGCGGTGTGTTGGCAGCGGAGTGTTTTACAATAGACGTCTTCAACACAAAAAAGGCAAAATAGGATAAAACAACGATATAAAGGCCAAGTAAAAGATGTGCCGTAATATCCAGAAAAGAACGGGCAAACCGAGGAAGGCGGCTGTACAGAACGTCTATGCGTACATGGGACTTTTTAATAAGAGCAAAGCTGAAGCCCCAGGTACAACTTATGGCAAGTGCGTAACTGGAAAGCTCATCCGCCCCCCCCATAGAGAAGGTAAAAACCTTCCTCAGGACGACCTCGACACCGATCATTAAAGCTGCGAGAAACAGAAGCAGCCCGGAACACCATGCCGCTATTTGAGAAATCTTCTCGGTCTTTTGTATAAAACCTGTCATATTTTACTACCTTACTGTTGAAACCCTGTAACAGAAAACAAAAGATAAGCGTAGACTTCGAAATAATTTTAAGTTCATTCTGTTAAATCAACAAGTTATTTAGGCTGATGGCTATTAGGGGGAGAGTTCTCTCTGTCTTTCGGAGTCTACGCTTACCTGCTTTTCCTAACAGCCTTCAGCCTACAGCCTAATTAACCTGGGTTGCGGGCATCGCCCGCATTAGATATCACTTGGCCTGGATGCCAACGACCTTGCCGATGGTTTCGTTCCAGGTGGTAATGGTTTCCGGCTTCACCTTTGCCGCCAGAGCAGGTAGTACGCTGTTTACCAGCACCTCCTGAACTTTGGCTTTGGCCTCATCAGTCACTGGAACTTCAATAAGATTCTGGGCTTCACCATGGGGGCAGGTTTTTCCCGTAAGGCAATCAACACCTTCCTGGGTTTCTTTAGCTGTAACAGCCCAGCCAGGTGTTTCCAGTTTTTCTTTAATCAATGTTGAAAGCTTGTCCTGCTGCTCCTTGGATAAACTGTTCCAGGTGTTATTAGACATTACACCTATGACGTAGTCCCAGCCACCAACCGGCAAGGGGTAGATATATTTGGAGACCTCACCCCAACCAGCTGAGTATCCTGACAAAGATCCTGTTATGGCACAATCGACAACTCCGCGCTGAAGGGACTGAGGCACTTCGCTAAAGGACATAGTGACACCTGTAGCACCCAAAGCAGTAACAAACTCAGAAGTAGTCCATCCTGATGCCCTTATTTTTTTACCTTTAAGATCATCAAGTCCCTTAATGGGCACCCTGCTGAAAAGAACCTGAGCAGGGTAAGGAACAACACTCAACAGCTTTACATTAAAATCATCATTCAAATATTTTTCCAGTGCGGGTCGATAGGCTTCAACAGTTTTTTTTGCCGTTTCGATATCAGTGGTCACACCGGGGAGATCAAGGCCAGCAAGGTTAGGAGAATCGGAGACGATATAATCTGCAACGGTATGTACAACGTCAAATACGCCCATATCCATCTGTCGAACCACAGCAGGTCCTTTCAATTTCACCTGTCCCAAAGAAGTCATAGTTGTCTTCAGGCCAAGTTCTTTTGGAACAGTCTCGGTCCAGAATGGTTTCTCAAAATTTTTGTATAAAGTCAGGCTGCTCCAACTGCCTACCACCCGCAGCTGATCCGTTTTTGCCATAATAGATGAGCAGGAAAAGACAAACCCCATACAAATGACTGCTGTTAAAATTTTCTTGAGCTTCATAATACCTCCTGAGATTGAGTGGATGTTAAGGATACGTTGCGCAACAACTAAAATGTTGCCAATTAGGCGGTGGCGTAATCCTTGTTTTTTATATCGCTCACAAACATGAATCCTGGAGCGTGAGTTATAGCAAAAGGCAGTTTTGCCTTACGTAAAACATTTTGTGGTGTTACACCGCAGGCCCAGAAAACCGGTACTTCATTTTCCTTTATTTCAACAGATTCACCATAATCCGGCTTGTTAATATCGACAACACCAATATGTTGAGGGTCTCCTGCATGTACAGGTGCACCATGAACTTCAGGGTACATTCCCGTTATCCGGCCGGCCAGATCAACTTGTCGCAGCGGGATAGGCCGCATGGATACCACCATGGTTCCCGAGAATAAACCAACAGGCACCAAAGGTATGTTGGTGCGATACATGGCGACATTCTTTTGTTCATTAATGTGGCGTAAAGAAATTCCCTCTTCAATGAGGGCCTCTTCAAATGAGAAGCTACAACCCAGTAGAAAATAAACAAAACCGCTGGTATCAAACGCCCTGATGTTCTGGACAGCTTCCGTAGATACACCATTTCTCCAAATCTGATACCGCGGAATTACATCCCTGATGTCAGCTCCCTGTGCCAGTTTTTCCGAGTGACT
>DAOVUU010000142.1 GCA_030632405.1 Desulfobulbaceae bacterium
CAAGGGTACCGGTCTTGGGCTTTCTATCATCCATGGTATTGTAAAAAGCTATGGAGGGTTCCTGACTCTTTATAGTCAACCAGGTGAAGGTACCGCCGTTCATGTTTTCCTGCCTGTCATTGATAAAGAAGTGCTGCCTGACACTGAGGCTATTCAACAGATTCCATTTGGTGTAGAAAAGATACTTTTTATTGATGACGAAGAGATACTTGCCGATATGGGCAAAGATATTCTCGAAAGACTTGGCTATCATATTACTGTAAGAAAGAGCAGTCTTGAAGCACTGGAAACCTTTAGGAACCAGCCTGATCAGTTTGATCTTGTTATCACCGATCAGACAATGCCGGGTATGACTGGTGCTGATCTTGCCAGAAGAATGCTGCAGATCCGCCCTGATATTCCTATCATCCTCTGTACCGGTTACTCCAGTATTATGACCGAAGAAAAAGCTAAATCGATGGGAATAAGAGAATTTGTGTTAAAGCCAATTACGAAAAAGAATATTGCCACGTTGATCAGAAAAGTACTAGCATAAGGTTTCAATATAACATTTACAAGAAAGAATGCTCCACAAGCGGGCCACCAGTCTTTAGCCAAAGCTGTAAAAGCAACCGTTTGGAGAATTCTTTCAGCAAACGAAATACGGCCTCATAAAATTAAATATTACCTCGAGCGAAGAGACCCCGATTTTGAACAAAAAATGCAGGAGATACTCATGGTATATCAAGAGGTCAATATTCAAAATGACAGAGAGCCAACAGATAATACGCCTCCCGGCATGATAACTGTATCTGTGGATGAAAAGCCAGGAATACAAGCCATCGCAACTGTAGCACCAGACTTACTACCAAAACCTGGGCGGTATAAGAGCGTTGGACGAGACTATGTACACACCCCTAAGCACGGGTCGTGGTTGAATTTAGTCGAAATGGCATTTTCCAAAATGGCTCGTTCTTTTTTGCGCCACATTCGGGTTTCAAGTAAAGACGAACTTAAGGAACGCATCCTACCGTTCAGACCCTTTATTAAATATCGGTTGTAACTTTGTCATATCTACGCCATCTAGACAACCAGAGTTAATAGCATATTTATCCGGCATCTTTCTCATTTTATGAAACGTATAAATGCCACAAATTTTACAAAAATAATGTTCTGCTGCCATTGTATTGAATCTGTAAAGAGTGAGATAATCTTCACCCGACGTAACTTGTAAATCCTTTTTATCACAGCGGAGCATTATGGATCCTCGCCTTTTACATATTGAGCAATCACATACAGCACTCTGCTCTACATCTGTATACACTTCAAACTGAACGGAATCACAATGGCAACTACCAGTATATCTGGCTAACATCTCTGACACTCCAACTTGATATGGATTAAAAAAAACGACATCGGTTCTCCCGATCCGATGAAGATAATTTTTTTATATGCCAGCTTCATCAATGTCTATTGTCTCGATTTCCTTTATTGATTGTTTCAGCCAATGTTGAATTGCTGAATTTGAAAATACATTTTCCATATATGTTTTGGAGTTATCGGAGACGGCCACTTTGTATGTAGAAAAACGAAATACGACCTCGCTTCTGCCCTCATTTTGAAAGCAACCGGCCAACCTTTGCCATCTAAATATTGTTCTGATATGTAATTCACATATGGCCAGAGAATCCCATATAATTAGAAGTAGTTTGAATGGCGGATAATTTTGTTGAGGTTTTTTTATGTTTTCATCACATTGGCTGCTAAAACCCATTTGTAGAATTTTGCCTTAGGCATTGGTGTATCCATCCAAGACTGATCGGGCTCGGGATCCTGAATGACCTCTTCGACTGACTTTAAGCGTGGCATAGGCTTTGAACTGACATAACCTCTGCCCGTCACCCATCGAACCTGTTTGATTTTTTGTATAGCAAGGATAATAAGGTTGGTCATCTGGCAATCACCCAGGCAGTAATCCATCACTTTCTGGCAATTCCCAGCACGCCATTCTTTTGGTGCATCCGCACCGTCCATCAGTTTTTCTTGTGATATACCCATAGCTTCTGCAACCTTTGCAAGGCCAACGGGGAAGCCAGCCTGGTTGAAAAACTGGAACATGGGATCGTAACTTTTCAGGGCAATTCGAGCGGCAAGGGCCATGTCATCGGCCTGATATCCGATCCATTTCAGGTCGAAGCTCAATCCGTTCCACGCGCAAACCATGAATTTCTTTTGCTGCATCTCGTCGAGGTATTCGAGGAGTTCATGCGCACGTTGCTGCGTCAAGTTTAACGCTGGATGTCCTTTCTCGTCCTCGGAATACCACACACGTTCCTCTCCGTTATGAACGGCCGTTGCCGCCACCGAAATATGAAATGGCGCATACTTTTCCAAGTCCTCGTATCTTTCCAACTCGAAGACATCCGAGATTTCTATGTCAAAACTCAGTAGCTTCATGCTTTATCCTAACCTGATATTTGCTTATTTTTTTGCATTTTCCTCTGCCCAAACCGCATTCTGGTCTTCTTAATGGCAGGCACTTTCAAAACTGACCTTTCAGGATCTCGCCTGGATTTTAATATAATCATATACTTCCTGCAGTTCTTTATATTCTTGAAGAATACCAATTGCTATCTCTTGATCGACCCAGGGATAAAATAATTTGCCTTGTAATTCAGTTAAATATGTTAACGAAAAACCTGCTAAACACAGCATTACACCAATGGTTATATTATGTCGTTTAATCTGAAGGTTACCCGTTGATTGCCTTTCAAATATCCAATCGTAGAATCCGGTTCCAACCCGAATTTGTTTGTTTTCTATTTCCCTCATTATCACTAACCATCCCTGTTTTGATATGACCAAGTTCTCTATTTTGGGGAAGGTGCGAGACAGATAATAGGTTTTTACGTTATCGTATTTTTTATTGAATTCCGCAGATAATACCTGGGCAATATTCATATTTCCCAAAAGCCCAGATGGAAAAGAGATGGTATTGGTTTGAATTTCAAATTCTACTTGCGCATCTGGTAAATATATTTCTTCAAATATTTCGAATTTATCCTGGTCTTTTCCTTCAATGTATTTTTCCAACAAATTTTCTGCATACTTATGCATTCATCTATCCTTCTGAAGGCTGATTATTGCTCAGTCATTGCAAAAAGGAGACTCATAGAAACATTTATCTTATACCGCAGCCAGAAAATTTTAACTCCAACACTTTTCCTCTTTAAGCAAAATGCCGCCACTTTTTTATCTTGACCTCTTTAAAAAAAATCCGTATCATTTTGGTAGACTGCTACATTAAGTCACTGACTTAGCAAAATAAATTACCGTCTTATGAGGCCACATATAAATACCAGGGGAGGGGGAAGAGTGAAAAAGAGATTACGAAAATTCCGTGATGCGATTTTTATCGTTACTGAAGAACGCGGATGCCCCATTTACAATGTTGGCGAAGAGTTCGAGGTAGACGAATTCCGCCTTACCGTTCCATCACTAAAACCAGACTGTCTCATATTGGCTGAGGAAATCAGCAAAATAGTCACCTCAAAAAAGAGCTTTCGTGATAATGTGTCCATGTTCAACTCAAAAAAGTTGAGTTTTGACTGTGGTGGTTGCCAAGGTATAATTCACTTCGAGTTCAAAAAAGAGAAGAGTCATGTCACTCTTCAGATGAAATTGCTCAAAAAGACGGAAGAAAGACATCGAAGACAGCGCCTCGACAAGTATTTTAGAATATTTCGAAATCTTGGCATTTTTGAATCCCTTGATGATGATGCCTTAAGCGACCTCACGGTTCTCCTTGAGGTAAAGACCGTCCCCACTGCTAAAGTGGTTATTAAAAAAGGTGAGCCCGGCAGCCATCTCTATATTATCATGAACGGCCACGTATCTGTACACGCAGAAGATGGTTCAACATTTGCCGAAACGGGGACTGGAGGCATTTTTGGCGAAATGAGCCTTCTCACAGGTGATCCAGTAAGCAACTCCATTCATACAATCACCGACACTCAAGTGGCCATGCTCAGCATCAAAAATTTCAAACATGCCCTCAAAAAACACCCTGTTTTACAACTTTTCCTCTTAAGGATGTTGGTTGACCGTGCCCAGACCGCAACTTTACGGTCAGGAAACATTACCTCTGGCATGACAGGTGAATTAGCTGAAATCCCAGTCGTTGACCTTTTCCAGCTTATCAATTCTTCACAAAAGACCGGCAGAATTGATTTGATTATGGATATGGGGAAGGCGGCAGTCTGCTTTAAGGACGGCCAGATCATTCATGCACACTTTCTTAAACTTCGGGATAAGGACGCGGTGTTTGCTCTACTGGGGGTCAAGAATGGTCATTTCAGCTACACGCGGGGGGTCCCTGACGAATTTGAGAGCCTCCCTTCAATTGGTGACTTTATGGGATTATTGATGGAGGGCCTACAGAGATTCGATGAAGATCAGGAGGAATAAAAACTCCTTTTCTTTTTAAAACCCGTTCAAGATCTTCATTTCCTTGGACAAGAGTGGAATTGAGCAGCTGAACGCTATCTGAAACAACTTACGGGAAAACAGACAGAATGAAGATTCTCCACCTCATCAGCCAGCATCCGGAAAGTACTGGCAGTGGATTTTATCTCCAGAACATCATCCGCCAGGCAACGGCAAGGGGGCACAGCAATTATCTGATCGCCGGAGTCTCCGATAATCAATTGCCACAACTCAAATGCATTGAAAAAGCCTCATGTCAATTTGTTCACTTCGCCAAAGGTACCACTCTGAACTTCAGTATCCCCGGCATGAGTGATGTGATGCCCTACCCCAGTTCACGTTTCAGCTCGCTTTCCCCTGCACAACTCGACAAATATGAGAAAGAATTTGAAGATACTCTCCAGCAGGCAATCGAGAAATTCACCCCTGATATTATCCATAGTCATCATCTCTGGATTGCCAGTTCTGTTGCCCGGAAATGTTGTCCGGATATGCCCATGGTAACTTCCTGCCACTCCACAGAACTTCGCCAGTTTTTCCAATGTCCGCACCTTCAAGCCCGCGTACTCCATCCCTGCCGGAAAATTGACCGGATTCTATCGCTTAGCCACAGCCAGGCGGAAGAAATCACCAAAACATACTCCATCGATCCAGAAAAAATAGATATCGTAGGCGGCGGTTACGCCGATGACCTTTTCCAGCTCCACCCCAAAGGATCACCTGCACCGATTCAACTTCTCTATGGTGGAAAACTCAGCTTTGCCAAGGGGGTTGACTGGCTTCTCCGTACCGTCAATAACCTTAAAGGTTCTGATATCCACCTCCATCTTGCAGGTTCCGGTGCCGGAGAAGAAGCACGACAGTGCCTTGAGCTGGCATCCCGGGAAAGGGAAAAGATAACTGTTCACGGAAGGATCAGTCAGCAGGAACTGGCACACCTTATGGGATGTTGTCACATCTTCATTCTGCCCTCTTTTTATGAGGGTCTTCCCCTGGTTCTCCTGGAAGCCCTGGCTTCAGGATGCAGGATCATCACAACAGACCTGAAAGGCTGCCGGGAGTTGCTGGGTGACGCAGATTCTGACCTTGTTGAATTTGTCCAGCTACCGGAAATGAAAACGATCGACAGCCCTTATCCGGAGGACCAACAATTACTGGAAAAACGTCTGGGTGAGGGCTTAAAAAGAATGATTGACCGGGTACAACGTCTGCCGTCACCAGATCCGAGTCAGATTAGAACAATTACTTCCCGGTTCGGCTGGCAATCGGTATTTGCAAGGATTGAAAAGTCCTACGAAAAGGTAATCAGCAGGTCCCGGACAACCTCCTAGTGATTTGGCAGAGCAGTTGACGTCTGAGTCTGTAATGATTGGGATGCAATGCGAATGTAGACTTCCTTGCCAATATAACTCTTGATATATTCCAGTAGAAGCACTCTGACCATCTCCCCATGGCTCATCTGCTGCAGGTATTCTCCCGAAGACACCATTTTCTTAAAAACACGTGAACAGGTCTCTGACACTCCGGAATCATTTAATTCCTGCAGATATGGAGAAACCATCTGGCGTAAATTATGTTCACTGCTCCTCTTTAATTCCTGATACTTGCCTGCCAGTATCCGTGCATCTGGTAATCCAGCTGCCTCCAGCACTGTCTTAAAATCCGAAGCAAATCGCTTTATCCCATTCAGGATATGACTCGACTTGACCATATTTATCTTGGCCCAGCCAGCATTGAGCCATTTAAATGATCCCACGCGGAGCAGGTTTGCCGAAGTATCTGCTACATAAATTATGACAGAGTCAGCATAATACATGTAAGAATCCACCCATCCCAATCCTGACTTATTCAATCCAGTCTTGCCGGAGTACAGATAGTTCCAGTTCTTATCATCACCGACAACGCACCCTTTCTTGCCGACTTCTGATCGATCGGTTTGAATAGTGGCTGAAATAAGTACCGGCCCGGTGGGTCCCGGAAGTACGGTCACTACTCTTTCCTGATTGTACTCATAGTATCCGCCAGTATGGCTGTCCGGGGTGATGGTTTCACGTTCCCGGCCACGTAGAAGGTGGCTATCTTCTATAAATTTC
>DAOVUU010000281.1 GCA_030632405.1 Desulfobulbaceae bacterium
TAATGGAATGAGGCGTACTTAAGTACGTCGCAATGACATTCAATTTGCAATGACGAAGCAGGTAAGCGAGCCTGCGAGACTCCGGATGAAGAGTTTTTACGACGCCATCATTTTTTACTGAGATTGTTTTTCCAACTCCTGATAAATTCGATCAAAGTCCTTACTCCAATCCCGGAAGGCCCCTTTGGGATATAACTTTTTTCCGTAAAATCCCATGCAGTTCCGGCGATATCAAGATGTGCCCAGGGAACATCACCAACAAACTTCTGCAGGTAGGCCGCTGCTGTTATAGAACCAGCATGTCTGCCCCCTGTGTTTTTAATATCGGCGATCCTGGATTCTATCTGTTTAGAATATTCTTTTCCAAGGGGAAGCCGCCATAAAGGTTCTCCACATGCAGACCCTGCATCAGTCAATTGTTTTACCAGGGGGTCGCTATTACTTAAAATGCCGGTGTAATGGTGACCAAGTGCTATTATTACCGCTCCTGTTAACGTCGCCAAATCTACAATACAGGAAGGTTTATACTTTTCAATGCCATACGCCAGCGAATCAGCAAGGATAAGTCGACCTTCAGCATCGGTATTTTCAATTTCAGAGGTTATTCCACCGTAATGGGTGATAACATCTCCCGGTTTCAGGGCATCAGAACCGGATAGATTATCGGTTGAAGGAATAATTGCCACAACACCAACTTGGGGTTTCTCTCTGGCAACTGTTTCCATAGCAGCGAGAACTGCTGCCCCACCGCACATATCGTATTTCATGTCCATCATACCGGCGGCAGGTTTCAGACTTATTCCTCCGGAATCAAAAGTTAACCCTTTGCCGACAAGTAAAATTGTATCAGCTTTTACTTCTGGCTTGTATTCTAAAACAATAAGCTTAGGTGGCTCCTTTGAACCTTTATTTACAGCAACAAGCCCTCCCATACCTATTTCCACCATTTCTTTTTTGTTCAGCACCCTGCATTTTAATGAATAATTTTTCGCAAGCCGCTTCGCATAGCGGGCAAAATGGGAGGGAGTCCAGCCATTACCAGGTTCATTTGCCATATCCCTGGCATCATTAACGGAAAACGAACAGTTAACTGCTCGTTCGATACTCTTTTTAACGGCTGCAGTTTTGGACGATTTAACGAAGACGAGTGTTTTTAGAGCAGGATATGGGTTTTTATCAGGGTCGTCCTTTTTATATTTAGAGAAATTATAATTTCCCAGTAAAACCCCCTCGGTCAGACACTCTGCAACACTTTCTCTCTTCAACCCAGCATATTGCTGCAGGGAAATGCAGACATTTTCAGTATGATTTTTTTTGCACTGTTGCGCGATCAGCCCACCCGTTTCTCTCAGTAATTCACGCAAATGATCTGCATCTTCAAGTTCATTGATCTTACCCAGTCCAATAAACAAAAGTCTTTTGCATTTGAGTCTTACAATATCATTGCCAAATGACGGGTATAGCTGGAGTAATTCACCTTTTTTGCCCTTAAATTCTTCCAGTGTTTTGACTTTATTCAATAAGGGTTGGAGTAAATTGACTCCTTTAAGATCCTCTTTTTCGTTTACTGTAATTAAGCAAACAAGTAAATCTCCAGAATAGTTTATTGGATCGTTTTTGGAGACAACCACCTGAGTCGATTTCATTTTCCACCTGAGTTTAAATTTTTTTTCGGTTATTGTATATCGAATTTCTGGAAATCTACGCTTATTGGGCCTGGTTATCCAAGACTTCCGATAAGCGTAGAGATCGAGTAACCTTTTTGCCAGTTTATCTTTTTTGTTCTTCGCTTTTTATTACCAGATAAAATATCATTACAAAAATATCATAATCCTCTTAAATTTGAAAAGTATAGCATTCTGCAGGCTTTCTCGCAGTGACATTATGCTACATATTCCAGGAGTATCGAAGTGCTACAAACACTAGTCATTTCTGTTATCCTTGCCATAACAGTTTCAGCCCTCTGCTCAATATGTGAAGCAGTCCTCTATTCAATCAGTGCCAGCCAGGTTGAGATGCTAAAAAAAGGTGGCGACCAGACAGCGTTCCATCTGCAAAAATTAAGAGCAGATATTGATGAACCAATCACGGCAATACTCACTCTCAATACAATTGCAAATACAGTAGGAGCCGCTGTGGCCGGGGCAGCAGCAGCCAAATTGTTCGGGGACCAGAACTTTATCCTTTTTTCCGGCACCTTCACCCTGTCGATATTGATTTTCTCTGAGATCCTGCCAAAAACTATTGGAGTTACATATGCTTATAAGCTTGCACCACTCATCACCTATCCCCTCTTGATTATGGTAATAACCCTCAAACCCATTGTCTGGCTCTGCAGGTACATTATCAGACTACTTCCCCAGAGAAACGAAGAGTCAATAAGCGCAAAAGAACTACAGACAATTGCTGCATTATCACTTGAATCGGGCGATATTGAAGAAGATGAAGAAAAGGTGATAAACAATATTATTGAGTTAAAAAACAAAATAGTGCGGGAGGTCATGACTCCGAGAACTGTGACGTTCTCGTTATCCGAGCACATCACCATCGAAGAGGCTATGAGCATGGTTACACAACTCTCAAGCCACAGCCGAATACCGCTATACGATGAAGAAGCCGATGACGTGACCGGTATAGTTATGCGTAAAGATATACTCCAGGCTGCTGCAGAAGGAAAAAACACACTCAAACTATCCGGCTATAGCCAACCAGTCCACTTCGTACCAGAGACAGCACCCTTAAACAGAATTCTCGTGGATTTTTTCGATAGAAGACAGCATCTTTTTGTTGTTGTAGACGAATACGGGACAGTAACAGGCATAATTTCCATGGAAGATGTGCTGGAGGAGATTGTCGGGCGGGAAATTATTGACGAATCCGATAAAACCCGTGACATGCGTGAGCTTGCCAGATTACAAAATCTGGAATCTCAGCAGAGTATAGAAGACAATGGAGCAGAAAATTCAGGACAAAAAAAGGGATAGGGTAAGAGATGTGGCCGCGTAATCATACTTATAGATGACCTCCTTGTGTCGCGTCAAACCTGAATTGTCGAACTCGTGTCATTCTAGAGTTGACACAATATTAGTTGATCGCAGCCAATCGGATAATCACATCGTAACTGCCACCTTCCCGTATTATTGTCAGGGTTATTTCCGCACCGACCCCCAAACGTTCCAGCTCTGTTCTCAGCTGATCATATGAGCTTACCTTTGCGTGATTGACAGCAGTAATAATATCTCCGAGGACAACTTCTCCTCTGTACTGGGTTGTGGGCCTTAGTCCCGCTTTCTCGGCCGGGCTGTTCCGTTCAACACTGAGAATGAGAATGCCTTCAATTCCAAGTCTAGCCGCCAGTCTTTCATCCGCGAGTGTGGCGCCAATACCGGGTTTTACAATGTGGCCATATTGTATGATCTGAGGAACTGTATTATTCACGGTATCGACAGGTACAGCAAAACCGATACCGGCATAGGCACCGGAAGGACTGAAGATAGCGGTATTGACACCAATAAGCCTCCCGGCACTGTCCAGCAGAGGCCCCCCAGAATTCCCCGGATTGATTGCAGCGTCGGTTTGAACCATGCCCTGAATTATTCGTCCGGTGATCGATTTTATCTCCCTGCCAAGTGCAGAGATAATGCCGGTAGTGATCGTTTGATCAAGGCCAAAGGGGTTGCCTATGGCAAATACTTTCTGCCCCACAAGCAGATCATCTGATTTGCCGACGGCGATAGGTTTCAACACATTGGACGGGGCATTGATTTTCAGAACAGCGAGATCCTTGTCAGGAGCGGCACCGATCAGACTTGCCCTCCAGGTTGAATGATCCGCCATTGTCACCTGAATGCGGTTCGCATCACTTATTACATGATAGTTGGTAACTATGGATCCCTTTGTATCCCAGACGAACCCGGAGCCTGTGCCTTGAGGTATTTCAACGGCATTTAATGAGAAAAGACCGCGCCTTAATGCAATTGACGTTATATAAACAACTGATGGCGAGTTGGCCCGGAAGATATCAATGGTGTTGAGCTCATCTTGGGCCAGATCGCCACGAGCTGTAACAGCGCGGGGTTCTGCATCTTCCCCTTGAAACAAATTCTCGAGAGGATTGATAACAATCCAGACTCCAAGGCCGATCAAAACTATGAGAGCAAGCGGTGAACCTTTCATTTTTTGAAGAAATCAGAGGTTAAGAAATATTTTTGCAATCCAGAAATACATCAAAACACCGAGAATATCGATAGAAGTGGTAACAAAAGGCCCTGTGGCTATCGCTGCGTCAATATCAAACCGTTTGAATATAAGCGGAATTATTGTTCCAAGAGAGGCGGACATTAGCATACAGAAAAAAACCGATATCCCCACTACCAGGCCAAGCTGCGCAGGTTCAGCAAAACCCAAATATGCA
>DAOVUU010000327.1 GCA_030632405.1 Desulfobulbaceae bacterium
ACACTCAATACTACCCATTTGGAACTCGTATGCATATTCCCGGTTATGGCTGGGGAGTCGTTGAAGACCGAGGTGGCGCAATCAAAGGTCCGGACAGGATTGATCTCTATTTTAATTCACATAGTGATGCACTTAAATGGGGCAGACGCAGGGTAAAAGTCACAATCGAGTACCCCCATTAATATCTCAGGCAGTAAGTAAAAATAACTTGTACATATTGCACCGAACTTTGCTTTCTGTTCAAGGAGCAAGGAAGGCGCATAATGTATTATGTAACTGACGAAGCAACAAAGAACAGGAAGTAAAAGACAAGCAAGATGTATGAGTTGTTTTTGCTTACTGCCTTAGTACCTGAAAAATTTAATAAGAAAATTTTCAAACATACAACTTTGCTTAAAGATCTTTGAGGCTATAAAAACGTGAAAAAAGATATAGACAAACTCAACGATGCAATTTTTATCGTAACAAGTGAAGAGTCATGCCCATATTATGACTTTGGGGATGAACTGAAAGTTGAAAACAGCAGTCTTAAGATTTCCGGCTTTAAACCTGTTTGCCTCTATCTTTCAAAAAATATCGAGCAAATCGTCACGTTGAAAGAGGGTTCCGGCAGATTGTCCAGACTTGGCGGTCTGAAGATGCCAGGTCACCAGAAATCTAAATACGATTGCGGTGGTTGTACAGGTCTGATCCAATTTGAATTTAAACGAGAAAAAGGCTATATCACTCTTCAGATGCAACTCCTTAAAGAGGCAGAAGAGCAACGTAACAGAAAGCGTCTGGACAAGTTTTATAATGTTCTGAGGATGCTTGACATATTTGAACCACTTGAAGATGAGTCTTTAAGAGATCTCATCTTGTTGTTAGATTTTAAAACAGTCCTTCCAGACAAAGTGCTTTTAAAAAAGGGGGATCCGAGTGCTCACCTGTATATCATTTTAAAAGGTCAGGTTGCAGTAATTGACGACAACCACCAGAAAATTTCAGAGATAAATTCTGGTGAAATTTTTGGTGAAATGTCCCTTCTTTCCGGTGAACCGGAGAACAACTCTCTCCACACTATGAACGGCACCCAGGTTGCCATGTTAAGTGTCAAAAATTTCCGGCATATTCTCAAAAAATTTCCGACACTTCAAATATTTCTCTTCAAACTTTTAATTGATCGTGTACAGGCTCAGGCTCTTCTTTCAGGTAATATATCATCAGGAATGACGGGAGACCTCGAAGAAGTACCGGCTATTGACCTGATGCAGCTGATCAATTCTTCGCAGAAAACAGGCTCCATAGAGGTGGTTTGTTCAGAAGGCAGCGCTACAGTATATTTTGATGAGGGTGAAATCATCTATGCCAAATTCAAGAAACTGAGCGCAAAAGATGCTGTTTTTGCCTTATTAACTATTAGAAAAGGTTTCTTTACCTACAGTAGAGGGATTCCAGATGAACTCAAGATGCTGCCGCCAATCGGAGGGTTTATTGGGTTGATGATGGAAGGTGTTCAAGGAATAGACGAACAGAATCATGAGGAAGAGTAAAATATGGAGCCAGTAACAATTATCGGAGGTGGTCTTGCAGGAAGTGAAGCCGCGTGGCAGGCAGCGAATCGGAATTGCAAAGTCAAACTGATTGACATGAAACCCCTTACCTTCAGTCCCGTTCACAACAATGCTGATCTTGCCGAACTGGTCTGCAGCAACTCCTTCAGATCTAACGACCTCCACTCTGCGGTTGGTCTTTTAAAAGAAGAGATGAGAAGATCCAATTCTCTTATAATGCAGATAGCTGATGAAACTACAGTTCCTGCAGGTAAGGCGTTAGCGGTCGACAGGAACAGATTTGCCCGAAAAATTACTGCATCCCTTGTACGCCATCCACTCATTGACATTATCAGGGAAGAGATCTTCGAAATTCCTCCTGGAACATCGTCTTTTACAGTACTCGCAACCGGCCCTCTCACAGCAGAGCCTCTTGCCGAATCCCTCACCACCCTGACAGGCCGTGACCGGCTTGCCTTCTATGATGCCATTGCGCCGATACTCTATACTGAATCACTCAACAGAGACATCGTCTACAGCAAATCCCGATATGATGAGGGGAGAGGTGATTATTTGAATTGCCCGATGGATAAAGAAACCTACCTCAACTTCATCAACGAGCTAGGGGACGCAACTTGTGTACCACTAAAAAGTTTTGAAGATATAAAATATTTTGAAGGATGCCTTCCGGTTGAGGTGATCCGTTCCCGGGGTGACGACACCCTTCGTTTCGGTCCTATGAAACCGGTAGGCTTAGAGGATCCAAAAACAGGTAAGCCCCCCTATGCAGTAGTCCAGCTAAGAAAGGAAAACAGGCAGGGAACAACATATAATATGGTCGGTTTCCAGACCAAGCTTATCTATAGCGAGCAAAAACGAATATTCCGCCTGATTCCAGGGATGGAAAATGTCGAATTCGCCAGATTAGGATCGATCCACCGGAACACTTTTATATGCGCTCCGGAACTTCTTCAACCGACCCTCCAGTTCAAGAACCGCCCTGACCTGCTTCTTGCGGGACAGCTATCTGGCGTAGAAGGATATATTGAATCCGCCGCCATGGGGCTGCTTGCCGGGATCAACAGTGGGCGTCTGACTCTGGGCCATCCGCCGGTTATCCCCCCACCGGAAACCGCACTCGGAGCCCTTATCAATCATCTTACTCTGAGTGAACCAACAAAATTTCAACCATCAAACATTAATTTTGGACTCTTCCCTGCCTGGGAGAAAAAGGTTCCAAAAAGACTCAGAGGCCAAATACGTGCTGAAAAAGGACTTGGGGCCCTGAAGAACTGGCAGCGGGAAGAAAAAATTTAAAAGATACTAAATAGACTGCTCACTCAATCCCCAGAAGGGGTAATCCACACGATAATCGGCCACCGGCCCGGGACTGTGTTCTCTGCTTGCAACAAGCCACAGCCGATGGGTTGCTGCCCCCCCCTCAGCTCCCTCTGTCAAAGGTGAAGGGCAGAGAACCATAGCGTTATCAGCACTATATTCAATATCCCCGGACCCTTTAAAGATTCCCAGATGCGGCTCTGCTGTGTATGATCCCTCAACCCCTCTGGAAAGTTCAGAAATCACGAGGAAAGAAACCTGCATCTCATCACGTATCGATTCAAGTTGCCTCAGCCAGGCATCTATTCCGGTACGCCTTTCGGAGAAATCTTTAAATGGCAGTTTATGCAGACTGTCGATAACCACTACCGTATATTCGTTTCCAGTTTCATGACGAATAAAATCAATATGCTTACGCATCAGTTCAGGAGTTGCCTTTCTATCATTTATTACCCGTAAATAGTTAAACATCTCCTGAAGCTTGGCACTTGCTGTATCATATCTGCTTTTGAGTTCCCTGTCCCCTTTCGGTCCTTTCAGTTCTGAAGTTGAAAGACGACTTAGCCTGCTGAAAGTTCGCTGATAGATCTTCTGCCTGCCGTTTTCAAAATCATAATAAAGTACCGGCACTTTTCTTAAAGCCATCTCTGATGCAATCTGAATCACAAAAGTGGACTTGCCGATCTTAGGAGCACCGCCAACCACATTGATCCCATGAATACCTCCCAGAGCAATATCCAAAAGGGAAAACCCCGATGAGAGTCGTGAATATGCCGCCCCCTGCTCTTTGGCAAGATTCTGAAAAAAAAGCTCGTGTTCTCTTTTAGGCGTTGTAAACGGTGAAAACGATTTCGACCTCTTCAACATACTACTGACTTCTCTGGCAAATCCTTTGCCAGAATCTTTTGCCAGCTGCCAGAGAGAGTACTTTCTTGGAGAATTGACGTTCCAATAGAGAATCCTTGCTTTAAACCCGATTCTTGACGCCAGATTTTTTGCTGCCTGTATAGATTCAGAACTGTTTGCCGTGACAATAAAAACAGTCTTTAGATGAACAAATAATTTTGATGAAAGATTCCCCAGGT
>DAOVUU010000308.1 GCA_030632405.1 Desulfobulbaceae bacterium
CCCGTTCCCATTCCGAACACGGAAGTTAAGCTCTTCAGCGCCGATGGTACTGCATGGGTGACTGTGTGGGAGAGTAGGTCACCGCCGTTTTTTATTCAAAAACCCCTTTGAGCTCAATGCTCAAAGGGGTTTTTTGTTTTTGATTAAGCTCCCTTCACGAACTGCAGCAGTTGTTCTACCTCAGGCCTGTCGCCCGGCCCACCGCCTATGTGCTGCAACCGGACACGACCGTTGGGATCAAGTATCACATCCCCACCACGCTGGTTAATATCCCCATCCCCTCTACGAGGGAGTCTTCCCTGAAATAATTCCTTTAAATACGCCCGCCAGGTTCGATATCCCCAGATGTCCCAGAACCCAGCCTGTCCCATACCAAAATAGTGATAAAGACTTTTCTCACTATCCACTAGAACAGGCCATTGCAGAGAAGTATCTTTTAAATATTTCCTGGTTGAACTGATCGTCTCAAAACTCACCACGACAACCTGACACCCCGCTTCTTCAAATGTCTCTTTTTGTTGATGCAACTGAACCAGATGCCCTTGACATGGCAGTCAACCAAGATGACGTAGAAAAACAAGCAAAACCCAGTTTCCTTCCCACTCTTTTATAGTTCTCTTTTTTCCCTGAAGGTCGTACAAGTCCATTGGCGGCAGGAGAGCATCCACCCGATTATTACACTTAATCATTATAATTTTATGTTATTTTCACAAAAAGGATAGTAACGAAGCTGAAGTTCTACACCCTCATAACTGGAAAATATTTTATACATTTTCCTACCCCTCAAAAGGAGTGCAGAGAAGAAGAATTCAGGCAGGTTAACAGAAGAATTGCAGTTTTAAAAAACTGTGCCGGAGAGCATAAAACAAAAAATGGTCTCCGGCACAAACTGCACTATAGGAAAAAACTTCTAACTGACTATTTTATCATAATAGGCCTTCAAATCATTATTCAAAAACCCTTGGATTTTGACCAGGGATCGCCCATAACCACTCCAGAGATCCCGGACAGAGAGTGCAGCAAGATTCTCTTTGGCTTTGCCTTCCATTTTTCTCCATAAATTTTTTCTGTAGTCGTTATCAAGTCTGACAAGATCAGCACCGTTAGCAAGTGCCTTCTTCAACATTTGCGGAAAAGCCACCTTGCTGAAACTTATTGCACCGATTGTAAGAGTAGCCAGTCCAAAAATAGCAGGAATCAAGAGATTACTCAGGGAAAAGGTGCCTGTACGAACGGCAGTTATCAAAGTGCTCTCAGGAAAGGAAATCAAACTGTTTAACAACACATCACCAAAAAGAAACAGCAGGAGGGCGACAGCACTTGTTACCTTGGTAATCTTCCAGGACACCTTCTGGCATCTCAGTGTAAAACCGGCCACAGCCTCGGCAACTATCTGCACCTCATTTACCTTACGGTCAATATCTTCGAGGATATGATTGATCCGAAAACCGGGAGCATTATTAATTTTTTCAATGAGCTCTCTTCTCTCCTGGGGCCACCCCTCAACTATAGAGCCCGGACCGACAGCGGTCGGTGAGTATGTCAGATAAATGTGAGGAATATCTTTACGACCGGTCATTTGTGACATGTTCCAGCAAAGAGTACCATACGACCGGGTGAAGTCACTGAGGCTGTCACATTCATCAATCCTGCTCATGACAAAGACAATACGGTCTTCGCCCGATTTTTCCGGCAGGGTATTCCTTATGGCATTGTATGATTCTTTGATTGTGCCTGCTTTATGCGGATCGAACATGAGAACGATGAGATCAGCCATTTTAGCAAGGTCACCCAAAACAGACATATAATCATATCCCCTATCCTTCTCACTTGTAGCATCAAGCATTCCCGGACTATCAATTATTGACATATTCTCCAGAAGCGGACTGTCAATATGCTTCATGCACATATGTGAAATAAGTCGTTCTCCATATTTTTTAAACTGCCCAAAGGGCATGCTGGAATTGTTAACCAGAGTAGAACCAGGAACCTCTGAGATGTCAACACCAAGATCTGAAGTTATCACAGTAAAGGAATCATCGGTTGGAGCCTGACCTGTCCTTTGAACATCCTGGCCAACAAGTTCGTTAATGAGGGTCGATTTTCCCGAGGAATAATTGCCAATAACGAGAACCATAGGTTTCCATTTCATGGTTGACTCGAGGCTGGAAAAATCCATATTATAACGGTCAAACAGTGGAGCAAGTCGCTTCTTTACCTTGGTCTGTAACTGTTTCTGCAGTTCTTTTTCATTCATTGCATAGCTCACATTGGTTTCTAAATTTTAACGATAGCAGCGAAAATGGCACTCATAGTACTTTAAATGATAAAAACTCTCGAACTTTTATTTTTTTTTATTTAGATACATTACGAAAAAGAGGAAAGAGTATCGCTCACAGGCACCCTGATAACAGTACTGCCACTCGTCAAGATTGCAGCCTGATACTCCAGCATGATCATCTGGTATATTTTATTCATTACAACTAACCCCAAACTATAATAAATCAAAAAAGCAGATGCAATTTCACCCTTAATTGATCATAATGTGTTTTTCTTTAACAATTCAAGCAGAGTAAATAAAGATAAAAGAAATAATGAAAACTTCCGATCATTGTCCCCACGGGATTCTCTATATCGTACCAACGCCCATCGGGAATCTCGAAGATATTACCTTCAGGGCTGTTCGTGTTTTACAAGAAGTTGATCTGATTGCCGCAGAAGATACTCGGCATACGCTTAAACTCTTAAATCATTTTGATATTCAGACGCCGCTTATCAGTTACTATAAGGAAAAGGAAGCACAGAGAGGAGCAGAGATCATTGCGAGACTCAAGACAGGGCAGAATGTTGCCCTGGTCAGTGATGCCGGGACCCCCGCAATTTCAGATCCTGGTTCGGTGCTGGTGGGATCAGCCCATGAAAACAACATCAAAATAGTTCCTCTACCCGGGCCTTCAGCTCTCACAACTGCTCTATCGGCGGCAGGTTTTTGCTATACAGAATTTCTCTTTCTCGGTTTTTTACCTTCAAAAAAAAACCAAAGAAGAAAATCACTCAACGCCTTTGCCAGCAGCGAACACCCTGTAGTCCTCTACGAGTCCCCCCACCGAATATCCGCACTCCTTGAGGATGCCTTTGACATCCTTGGAAACCGCCAGGCTTTCTGGGCAAGAGAGCTGACCAAAAAATTCGAGGAATTACAGAGAACTGATCTGCAGACACTCTTCGTAAAAGCTGCATCTGGGAAAAACAGAGGAGAATCTGTACTTGTTATCTGCCCTGGACCAAAAGAGGAGATCAAGGCAGAGACAGTTGAAGAGTTAATTGCGTGGTATCGTGACAATACAGATCTTTCTTTAAAGGATGTGAGCAAACGTATTTCCACTGACCTTGGAGTATCACGCTCACAGGTTTATCAGAAGGCTCTGACACTCTGGTCTAAATAAAATCGCATGTAATACACCAAACAGGAACAAATAATGAAACGTATACAGACATCAATAAGCCCCGATGGTAAATTCTGCTACGGCATTCATAAACCTGTCTATAAGGTAGAAAACCAGCGTCAGGATTCTTCTATACAATACCTTGGTCAGGACACTCGGGGAAACACCGTAGATAATAAAGTAAATTTCCCCGAGGGAACAGTTGAGGTAAAGGATGGCGACTGGATTTTTGAAATACCCAACCCCTTTCCTTTCAAAGGCAGAACATATATAGATAAAGAGTGGGCTGATTCAAGTGCCGACAATCCAGGAAAAATACGATTACCGGAGGCTGAACCGGTCTCCCTGACACAAACTTTAACTGGATGCAACGTGAGGAGTACTCTTTTTGAACAACTCCCTCCTCCTCTGCTTCTGGCACTGGCTACCTGTTCAACAGATCCTGAAGATCTGATAAAACTTGCGGAAATATCTTCTGATATTGAAAAAAACGACACAGGAACCCCCATCGGACTTCACTATGAGGTCAGTTCTGATGACACCCTGTGCCCAATCATCCATAATCACCCACTCTTTGAGGCAGTAGCAAATAACCCCCATCTACCCGACAGTTACAAAATTATCATGGTGATACGACCCGGCGCGCAGGGTGGCAGTGAAATTGTCGGTGAATGGCGGAAAGAAAATACAACTCACGTTTTCGAATATCTACGTAAGAAC
>DAOVUU010000030.1 GCA_030632405.1 Desulfobulbaceae bacterium
CATCTTCAGCTATCGCCGTGTCAACGAGCTCCTGAACAGATCTGTTGTGGGCTAGATGGATAACTTCTACACCTGAATCCTGAAGGATTCGGCGCATTATATTCGTCGATGCATCGTGACCGTCAAAGAGTGAAGTGGCGGTAATTACACGGACAACGTTGTGAGGTCTGTAGATTTCAGCATCAACATTCATGATTTCACCTTCTTTTAGTTCTCTTCTCCAAGAAAACATTTTATAAATTTAGTCTGTTGAACTATGTACTCATCAATGGTGAAGTACTTTGCAAAATACCAGCGTCTGAAAGCCCATGTGTGACCCATTACCGAGATGTTATGACCGATGAGGAGAATGGTATTATCATCAAGATCAGGCAATTTTCCGGACTTTCTCAGTTCTTTCATAGCCTCAATAAAGAGGTCGGTTATTCGGAGTTCAGCTTCCAGAACCTTTCTCTGCCATTTTTCAGGGAGGAAATGGGTGACCTGGTACATGAGAAGTATATGATCACTCATACGATTGCAGACCAGGAAATATTCCTTTATCACATCAGCCAGTGGATCAGTGCTCTGGCTGGAACGGGCTAAAGCATCTTTTACTCCCTGTTCAACCTCCGAGTGAATGGCTATTCCAACAAGATAGAGGACATCGTCTTTGGTAGAAATGTATTCATAGAGAGAGCCTATTGACATTCCTGTCTCTCTGGCCAGGGCACGGGTTGTTGATTTATGATAGCCGTTTTGGATAAACAATTTTACTGCCGCATCGACTATCTGACGTCTTCGTTCCTTGACAAGTTCTTTGTTTTTAATCTGTGTTGCTATCTCACGTTCGTCGTCATGTTTTGCTGCCATTCTGATTACCTCTTAATGATCTCTTTAAAAACGAAAACGACTCTATTACAGTCATCCGTTTGAAAGGTATACAAATTTTGGGGATAACAAAAGGTAAATTTATACATTGATTCAGCATAACTATGACACGGTGGTGTTAAAGGGTTCTTGTTTTTTTCTTCTTGTCTGCCTGTATGGGATGATTGATCCGGGGATTTTTAACTAGTGCACCTTAATAAGTATGAGAAAAACGGTAAAGGAAATTTATCCCTCTACCGTCGATGGGTTATTTTTTCTTAGAGCTGAGTTCAGGGAAATTCCAGTAGAAAAATTCGTTACTCTCGGATTGTTTTCCTGACTCCTGCTTCGCTACTTCCTGTTGACGCAGCTCGACCCTGCGAATTTTACCACTGAGGGTTTTGGGAACCTCGGGAACAAATTCAATTACCCTTGGTATTTTAAATTTTGCCAGGATATTGATTGTATGTTGAAAAAGCTCAAGCGCCAGCTCTTTTGAAGGACTATAGGATTTGTTCAGGATAACGAAGGCTTTCACCAGCTGGTGATATTTCTTGTCCGGTACACCGACAATCGCAGTTTCTGCAACGGCAGGGTGTTCCATAAGAGCGCTTTCAACTTCAAATGGCCCAATACGAAAATCGGAAGATTTTATGACGTCGTCACTTCGACCCACGAACCACCAGTAGCCATCTTCATCAAATGTTGCCCGGTCACCGGTGTAGTAGAAATTGTTCAGAAATACGCCTGCCATTTTTTCAGGATTCCCGATATATTCTGTGAAAAGTCCAATGGACCGCCACTTATCAAGTTTTACGACGATATGGCCAACTTCATCGGGTCTGGTGATCTCGTTGCCATTATCATCTGCCAGTGCAACATCGTACATGAAGGATGGTTGACCAAATGAACCGGAGCGCATTTTACCGTTCATCCAGGGATGGTTGCCGATCATGGCGGTAGACTCTGTCTGACCGTAAAAATCGCGAATTTCTGTTCCTGTCAATTGTTTCCACTGGGAAATAACCTCAGGATTGAGCGGTTCGCCAGCACCAATGGATTGTCGCAGAGCAGAGAGATCATATTTTGAGGTGTCAAGGTTGATGAACATTCGCCATGCCGTTGGCGGAGCACAAAATGTAGTGATTTTATGGGTCGAAATCGCGTCAAGATAGGCGTCACCGTCCAGAGCTGTAAAATTGAATCCTGTTGCTGTTGCACCGACATTAAAAGGTGCAAAGAAACTTGACCATGCCCATTTTGCCCATCCGGGTGCTCCCAGGTTATGGTGGATATCGTCGGAGCGGATACCTGTCATTACAGAGGTGGAAAGATGACCCAGAGGATAGGAAGTGGCAGTGTGACCAACTCTTTTGGGCAACCCGGTAGTCCCTGAAGTGAAAAAGCAGAAGAGGAGATCAGTAGATCTGGTTTTTGCCGCTTTACTTTCTACAGCTTCATTTTCAAGTTCACTGTAACTTGTCCAGCCGTTCTTGTTTCCCCTGACGAGTTTGATCTTGGGAGTTATGTTTTTTGATTTCAACGCTTCATCAATTATATCAGTGTAAATTTCATCTGCGAGGATTGAATCGGGCGCGTAGGTGTCAAATCTGAACTGGAGTTCTCTGAGTGTCATTGTTGTCGCTGTGGGAACACAAACCAGCCCGCCCTTTATGCAGGCAAAACTGGTTAACCAGGTCTCCGGGACAATAGGCATCATCATGTACATATTGTCTCCCTTTGTCACTCCGGAGTTCCTTAGAGTGTTAAGGCACTGGTTACCTTGAGCGGCAAATTCGCTGTATGTAAAACTTTTACTTTCCTTAGTGGCAATATCCGCCCAGATGAATGCCTGATGATCACCCCTTTCCTTAACATGGAAATCTTCAAAAATTTCCTTTGCCCAGTTAAAATATTCGGGAAGATCCATGGAGTTGAGTTTTTCAAAAAAGGTTTTTGCAGTTGCCTTTTTTTGATCATTATCAGCCATCAGGTTCAGGTCCATCACTTCTTTATACAAACTTTTCATACCCATTAATGACTCCTTGCATCCAAGTTTTAAATATTTAAGAGACAGTAGTAGTTGCTCTTCCGAGACAAATAGATTACAACTGAGCGCTCGGTCGGTTTGGTGTATTACTAAATAATATGTGTATATTTGTCAAAGGTTTTTTTCAACGATGATGCAATCGGTTGGAAAAGAGGACTCATAACAATTTTTGACTGATAAAGGTGATTCCATCTCCAGTTAAGCTGACTTGCATTAGTACTTGGATAATAATGAGTGGAGAATTTGTTTTCCGTAGTAAATGAAGACACAGTCTGAAGTTGACCGGAAATTTCTGGAAAAAACATCAAAAAGAAGATAGGTTGCGTAGCTCGAACAGAGCGACCTCAAACCATAGAACTCTATTTCAGGGAGAAATATATGTCACTCCAACTGACCAAAGAACAACGACTGGTACAGACAATGATACGGGAATTTTCCAGAAAGGTGATTGCGCCAACTGCTGCAGAGCGAGACCTGACAAAAGAATTCCCGGCAGAAAATTTCGAAAAGATGGCCGATTTAGGTCTTATGGGTATGACTATCCCTGAAGAATATAACGGTGAGGGATCCGATGCAGTGAGTTATGTTCTCGCCCTTTCTGAAATTGCCTATTCCTGTGCATCTACTGCGGTTGTGATGTCCGTTCATAATTCAATTGTGTGTGAAAGTATCACACGATACGGCACGGAAGCCCAGAAAGAACTGTTTCTGCCGCGTCTTGCAGATGCGGAGATAATTGGTGCTTTCGCGCTCACAGAACCAGAGGCCGGATCCGACCCGGTAGCACAGGAGACAACAGCTGTGCTGGAGGGTGATGAATACGTTCTGAACGGCACCAAACGGTTTATTACATCGGGGAAAAACGGTGGAGTTGTGATAGTTACAGCACAAACCGATAAAATTAAAAAGCATAAGGGGATCAGTGCATTCCTGGTTTCCCAGGGTACCGCTGGCATGAGTGTCGGTCATGTAGAAGATAAAATAGGGTTGCGGGCATCGGATACTGTGGATCTTTTATTTGAAAACTGCCGTATTCCTAAAGATAATTTACTGGGAAAGGAAGGGGACGGATTTAAGGTTGCCATGACCGGTCTGGACAGTGGTCGTATCGGCATTGCCGCCCAGTCTGTAGGGGTGGCCCAGGCCGCTTTGGATGCGGCAGTGGGATATGCCCGAAAACGTGAGCAGTTCGGACAGAAGATTGCAAAATTCCAGGGTCTCCGGTTTATCTTTGCCGATATGGCTGTGAATATCGAGGCTGCCCGTCAGCTCATGCTTTCAGCCGCTGCAATGAAAGATCGTGGTGAAAATTTTTCACTCCAGGCTTCCATGGCTAAGCTTTTTTCCTCAGAAATGGTCAATAAGGTGACAGGCCAGGCCATTCAGATGCATGGTGGATATGGCGTTACGAAGGATTACCCGGTAGAACGGTTTTACCGTGATGCCCGGGTTTTCACCATTTACGAAGGTACTTCTGAAATCCAGCGGATCGTTATTTCCAATCATATCTTAAAGGACAGGAAAAAATAGATCCCTGACAAAAAAATAGTGGTGAGGCTACTTCCTGGTACGGTTTGCACGCCAGGGAAATTTATTTAGTGGAGAATGAAAATATGAAAGAGGCTGTAATAGTCAGTGCGGCAAGGACTCCTTTCGGGAGTTTTGGTGGATCTCTCAGCAAAATTGGTGCCACCGATCTTGGCGCCCATGTCATACGGGAGGTGCTGGTTCGTGCCGGGATAGATGACAAGGAGGTAAATGAGTGTATTATGGGGATGGTGCTTCCCTGCAGTTATGGACAGAACCCGGCAAAGCAGGCTGCTATAAAGGCGGGGCTACCCCATGAAATCGAGGCTATAACTGTAAATAAAGTCTGTGGATCTTCTCTTAAAAGTGTGATGCTTGCGGCGCAGGCTATACAGTGCGGGGATGCAGATGTCATAGTAGCCGGTGGTATGGAAAACATGAGTTTTGCTCCATACTACATTCAGAAAGGCAGGTGGGGACACAGAATGGGGCCCGGCACGATTGAAGATCATATGGTCCATGATGGGTTATGGGATGTAGTTAATGATTTCCATATGGGAATGTCTAATGAACTGGTCTCTGAAAAATGGAAGGTGACCAGAGAAGAACAGGACCGGTTCGCAGAACAATCATATCTGAAAGCACTGAAAGGTATCCAGGCAGGTGTATTTAAAGAAGAGATAACTCCGGTTTCTATCCCCCAGAGGAGGGGTGAGGCAAAAATATTTGATACGGATGAATGCCCTGTTGAAACTCCTTATGAGAGTTTAAAGAAAATGCGGTCCGCATTTAAAAAAGATGGTGTGGGTACGGCGGGTAATGCATCAATAATCAGTGATGGGGCCGCTGCTGTCGTTATTATGAGTCGTGAAAAGGCTGAAGAACTGGGGTGCACAGTAATGGCCTCGGTTGGTGCCCAGGCATCATCTGGGATTGACCTTAAATATGTGCTTATGGCACCTATTTATGCGATTCCGAAGGTGTTGGCAAAAGAGGGTATTTCGATATCTGATGTTGATCTGTTTGAGGTTAATGAGGCTTTTAGCGGCACCTCTGTGGCAATAAATCGAGTATTAGAACTTGATACTGAAAAGGTTAATGTGAACGGAGGGGCTGTAGCAATCGGTCACCCTATCGGTGCCAGTGGTGCGCGGCTGCTCACTGCTCTTCTGTATGAGATGAAAAGAAGAGATTCAAAGCGAGGTCTGGTTTCACTCTGTCTTGGTGGTGGTGAAGCTGTGGCATTGGTACTTAACAGATAATTTTTAAAAGGATATTGTTTAGTTAGAAGATTGCCAAGATTCAATTCCAGATAAATGAGTTGTTTACGGAGTGTCATCCTACCGCAAAAATCAAATTGAACACTGTTGCCAGAAAGGAGAGTAATTGTCATGGGAATTAGAAAATTTGGAGTAATAGGTTCAGGCCAGATGGGAAACGGAATAGCTCAGGTTGCTGCAGCAAGCGGACTTGATGTACTGATGAGTGATATCAGTGATGAGTTTACTGCGAGAGGTTTAGCAAACATCGAAAAAAATCTGAACCGATCCGTTGGAAAAGGTAAAATTAGTGAAGAAGAAAAGGGAGCTATTTTAGGCAGAATTTCTACGACTACCCAGCTTGGCGAAATGGAGTCAGCTGATTTTGTGGTTGAGGCAGCCGTTGAAAGAGAAGATTTGAAATTTAAAATTTTTCAAGATCTTGATTCGATTTGTCCGGACCATGTTATTCTTTCCACCAACACCTCTTCGATTCCCATAGGTCGAATTGCTTCTCAAACGAAACGACCGGAAAAAGTTATTGGCATGCATTTTATGAATCCGGTTCCTGTCATGAAACTGGTGGAGGTAATCAGAGGACTTGCAACCTCTAAGGAGACATTTGATATAACCTGGGAACTCTGCGGCAAGTTTGGTAAGACTCCCGCCGAATCAAATGATTTTCCTGGTTTTATTGCCAACAGAATTCTGCTTCCAATGATTAACGAGGCGGTCTTCTGTCTCTACCAGAATGTTGGAAAACCAGAAGATATTGATACGGTGATGCGACTGGGGATGAATCATCCCATGGGACCTCTGGCCCTTGCCGACCTGATAGGCCTCGATACCTGTCTTGCTATAATGGAAACATTGTACGATGGCTTTAAGGACTCAAAATATCGTCCATGCCCCCTGTTGAGGAAATATGTTGAAGCAGGATGGCTTGGGCGAAAAACAGGGAAAGGGTTTTACGATTATTCATAAAATTTGCATCGGCAGCCATATGATGTCTGGTTATCCTCCGAAAAAGGCTGATCAGATTCTGTATTTTAGGGGAAGAGTATGAGTGCAGGGAAAATGATTGCACCTCTTGCAGAAATGGAGAAGAGGATAATCAAGCTGCAGAGTGCAATGCAGAACAGAGATGTTGGCGGTGTATTGATAGTACAGAAGACAGATCTCTTCTATTTTGCCAATACTTCTCAGCAGGCGTATCTCTATATACCTTCTGAAGGGAAACCCCTTCTTATGGTTTTCAGGGATTTCGACAGGGCTAGGGCTGAGTCTCCTCTTGCCGATATTATATCCCTTGCCAGTATCAAAAAAATACCTCAGTTGCTCTCTGAGTACGGATATGTCTTTCCCAGAATAGTGGGGATGGAGCTTGATGTTCTGCCTGTAAATCTCTATTTTACGTATGTTAAAATATTTGAGCAGAGCAGGATTATTGATATCTCTTCTGAAATTCGCCTTATACGTGCAGTAAAATCAGAGTTTGAGATAGAAAAAATTCGTCAGGCTGCCTGTCTATCTGATAAGGTTGCGGCCCGGGTATCTGAATTACTGGAGCCGGGGAAAACTGAAGTTCAGCTGGCAGGAGAAGTGGAAGGATATGCAAGGAGTATCGGGCATCAAGGTATTGTGCGTATGCGGTTATGGGGCAGTGAACTTTTTTACGGACACCTTTTATCCGGTGCTGCAGCAGCTGTACCCAGTTATCTTGCTTCACCAACTGGAGGGGAGGGGGTAAGTGCAGCTGTCGGGCAGGGTGCCGGTTTTAAAAAAATAACCGGAGATGAACCGATTCTCGTCGATTATGTTTTTGCCCTTGACGGTTATCTTTCTGATCATGCACGGATCTTTGCCCTTGGGTCACTCCCTGCAGATTTACTGAAAGCGCATGAGGCAATGCTTGAGATCCAAAATGAAACTATGAAGCAGGCAAAACCGGGGGCGGTTTCCGGTGAGCTCTATGAAATGATGGTATCCATGGCATCAGAAAGGGGCTATGGTGACAATTTCATGGGGGTGGGCGAGAAGAAGATTCGATTCACAGGTCATGGTATCGGGCTTGAACTTGATGAATTCCCCTTTATTGCCAGGGGACAAAAACTTGAGCTCGAAGAAGGTATGATAATAGCGCTGGAACCTAAAATAATTTATCCGGGAAGAGGTGTTGTCGGAATTGAGAATACGCATCTGGTAACAGATGCAGGACTTGATCCGCTGACAAAATTTTCCGATGAAGTTACGGTATTGCCGGTAGCTGGTAATCACCAGTAAGGGAGGAAGCAGATGTTAAAAGATGCAAAGAACTCCAGTGATTTAAACCATGAAGAGACTGCAAAATATGTGGTCGATCTTTTTCACAGAACAATAATTCATCATGCTCTCTGGTTCTCAGAGGTGAAACACCAGATGGGAATGGAAAAAGCTCTTGAAGTCCTGCATACCGCCTCAAAAAAAAGCTATGGAATCCAGATGAAACATCTTGGTTCCCTGTTTGGTTTTGAAATGAGAGATGGCGTTCCCTCCCCTCTATTGGAAATGGCGCCTGAGAAACTTGAAGAATTAAAAAGCAGGGTGGCCAAGAACTGGCTGGTAAACGATGGCGTCTGGTTTCAGGCGATTGAATTTACTGAAGGGATGAATGAAGCTAAACGGTGCAATGATTCATGCTGGGCGCAATTTTCTCCTTTTGAGGCTTCTTCTATAAAGCAGTTACTGGGAATTGGAGATGCACCGGGACTTGAAGGCCTTAAAAGGGCTCTTGGCTTCAGGGTATATGAGGCTATAAATGTCCAGTCAATCGTTGAGGAAACTGAAAAGAGTTTTGTCTTTCAGATGAATCGGTGTCGGGTGCAGAATGCGAGGAAAAGAAAAGGGCTTGACGATTATCCTTGTAAATCAGGCGGGATGGTTGAATACAGTTATTTTGCAAGAGCAATAGACAGCAGAATTAAGACAGAATGTCTGGGATGTCCTCCTGATGCACACCCTGCAGAGTGGTTTTGTGCCTGGAAATTTTCTTTGGAATAATAGTTACCGAATAATTTTATAATTGGAGTGATTAGATGACATGGAATAATATACAAAAAAATGTGAAAGACGGTGTTGCCACAGTAACGATTAACCGTCCCAAAGCACTGAATGCCCTCAATTACGATACCCTGAAAGAGATGCTGCATTGTTTTGAAGAAATCGGGGCCAGCAGGGATATTCATGCAGTGATCATTACCGGGAGCGGAGAAAAGGCTTTTGTTGCCGGGGCCGATATCTCCTTTATGGGAGATTTTGAAGCAATTGAGGCCCGTGAATTTGGAAAGCTTGGTCATCAGGTTATGGCCGTAGTTGAGAACCTTCCTCAACCTGTTATAGCGGCAGTAAACGGTTTTGCACTTGGGGGAGGATGTGAACTGGCTCTGGCGTGTGACATGCGTCTGGCGAGTGAAAATGCGAAGTTTGGTCAGCCGGAGGTCAATTTAGGGGTTTTGCCTGGGTTTGGCGGCACACAGAGGCTGCCTCGACTGGTCGGCAAGGGACACGCTGCTGAGCTGCTCTTTTCCGGTAAAATAATTGATGCAGAAGAGGCGTGCAGGATAGGGTTGGTTAACCGGGTTACTGCTCCTGAGAAACTGCTCGAGGAATGTAGTGCTCTTGCCGAAATGATTGCTGTAAAGGCACCTGTCGCCGTACGATTATGCAAGGAGGCAGTCAACAATGGTCTGGAAATGGATCTTACCAGAGGGTGTGGTTATGAAGCCGATTTATTTGGTATCTGCTTTGCCAGCAAGGATCAGAAAGAAGGCATGAAGGCCTTTCTCGAAAAACGTTCGCCGCAGTTCGCAGGAAAATAAATTTCAAGGTTATCAGGCCGATTATGTTAAAAACCGGACTCGATGTTCTTCTTCAGGACAGTTCACTGCACTTTGGCAGAAAAAAACTTGGCCTTCTGTCCAATCAGGCATCCGTAAATCGTGAATTGATCCACGGGCGGATACCCCTTAAGAAAAAATTTGGAGATCGGTTCTGCGCTCTTTTTTCACCCCAGCACGGATTTTTTTCGGAAAAACAGGACAACATGATCGAGTCAGATCACCTTGTAGATATGACTACTGGTCTGCCTGTTTACAGCTTGTACGGGGAGCATCGCAAACCGACTCCTGAGATGTTCGACAATCTGGATATTTTGCTGATAGATCTTCTGGACGTCGGCACCAGGGTCTACACATTTATCTATACAATGGCGTATTGTATGGAGCAGGCGGCTGAAAGCGGCAAAAAAATTATTGTCCTCGATCGCCCTAATCCGATTGGCGGAGAGAGAATTGAGGGAAATATTCTTCACCCCGATTGTCAATCTTTTGTCGGTTTATATGCTCTTCCCATGAGGCACGGTCTGACTATTGGAGAACTTGCACTCTGGATGAATACAGAATACAAAATCGGTGCAGATCTTGAAGTTATTCCGCTGCAGGGGTGGAAGAGATCGATGCTGTTCAGGGATACATTTTATCCCTGGGTCTCTCCATCTCCCAATATGCCAACCCCGGAGACGGCTATGGTCTATCCCGGTCAAGTACTCTGGGAGGGAACAGAGATTTCAGAGGGTAGGGGCACCACGCTTCCTTTTGAGTTTGTAGGAGCGCCGTATTGGGAGCACGAAGAGATCCTGGCGTTACTCCAGTCTGTGGAATTACCCGGTTGCTTTTTAAGGCCCATTGTTTTCGAACCCACCTCCGGTAAGTATGAGGGGGAATCCTGTTCAGGATTTCAGATCCACGTGATGGCTGCTGAAACTTATCTGCCGTACAGGACCAGTCTTGCCCTGCTGCAGGCTGTAATGAAACTCTATCCGGGTGATTTTTTATATAAGCAGCCACCGTACGAATATGAATTTGAACGAATACCGATGGATCTTATTTTAGGGGATAAAGAACTCAGACTTCAGCTGGAATCAGGTATTCCCCTTACTGAAATTGAGGCAGGCTGGCAGGATGAGCTGCGGGCTTTCGATAAAAACAGGGCGAAATATTTTCTCTATCGATGAGTGACTTGCTTGATGCTTTAATAAAATATTTTGGTGAATATTAAATTAATCTTTCGAGGATTGATACATTATGGTGGAAAAAGAAGTGTCAGTTGACCTACTGGCCGAAATGGTGGACGGTCAGGTTGAAGGGGATGGCGAAGTAATGGTAAGCGGGTTTGCCCCTCTTGACAGTGCGGGAGAAGGTGATATTTCTTTTCTTGCCAAAGCAAAAGATGAAAGGCTGCTCGAAAAAAGCAGAGGAATCGCATTTATCGTGCCTCTGGGAGTAGAAAAATGTAATGATAAACCTGTAATCCGGGTCAAGGACCCTTATCTTGCAGTAGCTGTTATCCATAGCTATTTGATTGAAAAGCCTTTTGAAAATAAGGGAGTTCACAAAAGAGCTTTTGTCGGAGAGGGATGTCAGTTAGGAACTGAAATTTCAGTTGCACCCCTTGCTGTGCTCGGCGACCGCGTAAGCCTTGGGGAGAGGGTCACTATTGAATCCGGTGTCGTTATTGGAGACGATGTCACAATAGGTAATGACAGTACCGTTAAAGCCAATGTAACAATTGCACACGGATCTACTCTCGGCAGCAGGGTCATTATTCACTCAGGAACTGTGGTTGGCAGCGACGGCTATGGTTATGCCGCCAATGACAGGGGGGAGCATTTAAAGCGGCCACAGGTTGGTACGGTGAGGATAGACGATGATGTCGAAATTGGGGCTAACTGCGCTATTGACAGGGCGGCTTACGGTACAACCTGGATAAAATCCGGTGCTAAAATCGATAATCTCGTACAGGTGGCTCATAATGTTATTATCGGAGAAAATAGTTTGATTGTTGCCCAGGTAGGGCTTGCCGGTTCGACGACCCTGGGTAGGAATGTTGTGATGGGAGGTCAGTCAGCCACTGCGGGACATGTGGTCCTGGGAGATCAGGTCATGGTTGCTGCGAGAGGTGCAGTTCATAAA
>DAOVUU010000248.1 GCA_030632405.1 Desulfobulbaceae bacterium
CCATAAAGAATGCAGATCGTGTTCTGAAGATACGTTTTTGAATGCGTATATTTGTCGTCTGTGGGGAGTTGCATGGTGAGGCCCAATGCACGTCCGCGCGGAATTATAGTTACCTTGTGCAGAGGGTCTGTGTCATCGAGCAACCAGGCGACGAGTGCGTGTCCAGCTTCATGATAGGCGGTGATTTTCTTTTCTTTGGTGCTGATAATCATGGAGCGTCTTTCTGCGCCCATCATTATTTTGTCTTTTGCCTTCTCCAGCAGTTCAAGGTTAATTTCTTTAGCGCCTGTCCGTGCGGCCATCAATGCGGCTTCATTAACAAGATTTTCAAGATCTGCTCCGGAAAAGCCAGGGGTCCCCCGGGCAAGCACATCCAGGTCCACCTGGGAGGACATTTTGGTTTTTTTTGCGTATATCTCAAGTATTTTCTTTCTTCCACCGACATCCGGGACGGGGACAACAACCTGACGGTCAAAACGTCCAGGCCGGAGCAGGGCAGGGTCAAGGACATCTGGTCTGTTGGTGGCCGCCACGATGATGACACCGTCATTGGTTTCAAAACCATCCATCTCAACCAGGAGCTGGTTCAGAGTCTGTTCTCTCTCATCATGACCTCCGCCAAGACCGGCACCGCGATGACGTCCGACCGCATCTATCTCATCAATAAAAATAATACAGGGGGCGCTCTTTTTCCCCTGGGCAAACATATCCCGGACACGGGAGGCACCGACACCTACGAACATTTCAACAAAGTCGGACCCGGAAATACTGAAAAAAGGAACATCTGCTTCTCCGGCAATGGCCTTAGCCAGTAGAGTTTTTCCTGTACCTGGAGCGCCTTGGAGCAGGACTCCTGTCGGGATTCGCCCTCCAAGTACGGTAAACTTACTGGGGTCTTTCAGGAAATCGATAATTTCTTCCAGTTCTTCTTTTGCCTCATCAATGCCTGCGACGTCAGCAAAGGTGACTTTGTTATTACTTTGTTCCGTCAGTTTAGCTCTGTTTTTACCAAATGAGAGTGCACCTCCCTTACCGCCCCCCTGCATCTGGCGCATGAAAAAAATCCATACACCGATAAGCAGCAGCATTGGAAACCAGGAGACAAAGATGGTCATAAACCAGGAGTCTTTATTTGCCTCTTTGACATTAATATCTACTCCTGCCTGTCTGAGGATCGGGATTAATTCCCTGTCAGCCAACGGGTAAATTGTCTGGAATGGTTTGCCGTCCTGCAGAGTTCCGCTTATGACATCACCACTTATGGCGACACGGTTGATTGCTTTGTTGTCCACACTTGCAATAAATTCACTATACGTGAGGGACGTGATGGTGCTCTGTGGTTTATTGAAAAGATTGAAGAGAAGGATCATGGTCAAACCAATCACCAGCCACATACTCAGATTTTTGTAGAAATTATTCAACGAGTCCTCCGATGGCTCTTTATGTACATCTTATTATTAAGCTATTCAACTATATGTTTTGTAACAAAAAAAAAGCGCACACAGTTGGTGTTAACAGATACATTGACACTAAAGTAAAACATAAAACGATATTGTCGAGATAAGATTCCACTTTTTTACCTTATTGCCTCGATTGTGTAAAGTACTGGACGGGGTGGACATCTGGTTCATTGCCTGTAACTTCCTGTATCCCCTTAACCAGTGCTGCAGCGCCGCTCACTGTCGTAGTATAGGATATGTGGAAGTCGATCACGGCCCTGCGAATCGTATAGGAATCTTCTGTAGTTCGTTTTCCAAGTGAAGTATTGATAATCCAGCATATTTTTCCGTCCTGAATCTTATCTAAAATGTGTGGTCTTCCCTGGGAGATTTTATTGACATGGTGACATTTTATACCGGCTTCCTGTAGTGCGGTTGCTGTGCCACTGGTTGCGAAAATGGTGAAATTCATTTCTATAAGGGTTTGGGCCACTGGTGTAATTGCTTTTTTATCGCCATCGCGAACACTGATAAACACATTGCCCGGTTGGGGAAGTGAGGACCCTGCCGCTATTTGTGCTTTTGCAATTGCCAGACCAAGATTATCGTCAATTCCCATTACCTCTCCTGTGGATTTCATCTCTGGTCCAAGCAGGGTGTCGACATTTTCAAATCTGTCGAAGGGGAAAACGGCCTCTTTGACGGCCCAGTGCCTGATTTCAACCTCCTCAGTCAGGCCAAGTCCTTCGAGAGTGGCACCCATCATCACCTTTGTGGCTATCTTGGCAAGGGGGACGCCGGTTGCTTTACTGACAAAGGGGATTGTTCTGGACGCACGTGGATTGACCTCCAGAATATAGAGCTGGTTGTCTTTTACTGCAAATTGCACATTCATGAGACCGATGACGCCAAGCTCAATTGCCATGGATCTGCTTGCGGTTTTAATTTCCTCTACAAGTTCATCGGACAGAGTGTGGGGTGGCAGGATACAGGCCGAATCTCCCGAGTGGATGCCGGCCTCTTCCACATGCTCCATTATGCCGCCGATAATCGTTTTTTGGCCGTCACAGATAACATCGACATCGATCTCAATAGCATCTTTTAGAAATTTGTCTATCAATACAGGATGTTTCAGGTGCTTATCTCCATCTCCTACTGCAGTCATAAAATCTTTAATACCGGCTTTATTGTAAACAATACGCATATCACGTCCCCCCAGTACATAGGAAGGTCTTACCACCACCGGATAGCCTATTTCGTCAGCCGCGGTGATAGCTTCATCAAGAGTGTATACGGTGTCGTTGTTGGGCTGGCGAAGATTTAGCTTATGCAGGAACTGTTTGAACCGTTTTCGATCCTCTGCCCTGTCTATTGCGTCGGGTTGAGTGCCGATAATCGTAACTCCAGCACTTTCGAGGGGAACAGAGAGGTTCAGCGGAGTCTGCCCGCCAAACTGGACGATAACACCATCCGCCTGCTCCTGGTCCATGATGTTCAGAACATCTTCTCTGGTGAGGGGTTCAAAATAGAGTTTGTCGGAGGTATCGTAATCCGTTGAAACTGTTTCCGGATTCGAGTTAACCATTATCGACTCCACTCCAATCTCTTTTAAGGCAAAGGCGGCATGGACGCAACAGTAGTCAAATTCGATTCCCTGACCGATGCGGTTCGGACCGCCGCCCAGGATAACGATTTTTTTTCTGTCTGTATGGACCGCCTCATTTTCCTGTTCATAGGTAGAGTAATAGTATGGAGTGTAGGATTCGAACTCGGCTGCACAGGTATCCACCAGTTTATAGACTGGAGTTACTCCAAGATTTTTTCGAAGTTCACGGATATCCTCTTCAGAGGTTCCTGAGAGGAAGGCCAGCTGGTTATCGGAGAATCCCTGCTCCTTACATAACCTGAGAAATTCAGCATCAAGTCCCTGAAAGCCTTTTCCACTGATTCTTCTTTCCGTTTCAACAATCTGTTTGAAGTTATAGAGAAACCATGGGTCGATACTTGTGAGGGCGTAAAGCTCATCAATGGGCATGTCGCGCTTGAGTGCTTCGTAGATTTCTGCAAAGCGTTTGGAGCTTGGTTGTCGTAACCCTTGTTCAAGGTCTTCTCCGTCCATTTCGGTTAATACCTGTTTACCGTCACCGCCAAAACCAAATCTTCCTGTTTCAAGAGATCGCATGCCTTTCTGGAAGGCTTCTTTAAAGGTTCTGCCTATGGCCATGGTTTCACCCACCGATTTCATGGCAGTGGTCAGAGTGTCATCAGCTTCAGGGAATTTTTCAAAGGTCCAGCGCGGGATTTTAACCACACAATAATCAATGGTAGGTTCAAAGGCGGCATAGGTCTTCTGGGTGATGTCATTCTGTAATTCATCCAGGGTGTAGCCGACAGCCAGTTTTGCCGCGATTTTGGCTATTGGAAATCCGGTTGCTTTGGATGCCAGGGCAGAGCTCCTGGACACTCTGGGGTTCATCTCAATGATCATCAACTCACCGTCTTTCGGGTTGACTGCAAACTGGACATTGGAGCCACCTGTTTCAACGCCGATTTCACGAATTATGGCAATGGCCGCATCCCTCATATTCTGATATTCGCGGTCAGTGAGCGTCTGGGCTGGAGCAACAGTGATACTGTCACCGGTGTGGACGCCCATTGCGTCTATGTTTTCGATGGAACAGATGATAACAACATTATCCTTGCTGTCCCGCATCACTTCAAGCTCGTATTCTTTCCAGCCCAGCAGGCTGCGTTCGATCATTACCTCTGTAGTCATGGAAAGATTGAGCCCGGATGTACATAATTCTTCAAGCTCATGTCGGTTGTAGGCAACGCCGCCGCCTGTTCCTCCCAGGGTGAAACTTGGGCGGACAATCAGCGGAAAACCGAGATTCCTGCCTGCAGCCAGAGCCTCGTCAATTGTATTGACAATCTCTGATTCAGGCACCTTGAGATCTATCTTTTTCATGGCAGCCCGGAACTCTTCTCTCCCTTCCGCTTTTTTGATGACAGCAATATCCGCTGCCAGGAGTTCAACGTTATATTTATCAAGCACCCCCAGTTCAGAGACCTTGATGGCTGTATTGAGGGCGGTCTGTCCGCCAAGTGTCGGCAGAAGGGCATCCGGACGTTCTTTTTCTATAACCTTGGCGACGAACTCCGGGGTTATAGGCTCAATATACGTACTGTCCGCCAGCTCCGGGTCGGTCATAATAGTGGCCGGATTGGAGTTTATCAGCACCACTTCATACCCCTCTTCTTTCAACGCTTTTACGGCTTGAGCTCCGGAGTAGTCAAATTCACAGGCCTGGCTGATGATGATAGGCCCTGATCCTATGATGAGAATTTTTTTTATATCTGTTCTTTTCGGCATGGCAAATATGTCAGTAGAGTGTTAG
>DAOVUU010000005.1 GCA_030632405.1 Desulfobulbaceae bacterium
ATGTTGCAGAGGCTATCCAATACCGCAGGTTGGATTTGTAGTTTACATCATAATATGTTTGATTACTCGAGCAACATGGAATCAATCTTTACAATATAATGGAAACATTTTATGAAAATAAAAATCTTCGTCGCCTCTGCCACAATTCTGCTGGTGATTGTCTATTTCCTGGTCTGGCAGATAAAACCTTTTGAATATGGAGAGACTTCAGAATTTGTGCCTGCTACGGCTCTACTCTATGCTGAACAAAAAGATGTAGAAGCATTTTTAGATGATTTGCAAAATTCCAAACTTGGAAGAGCTATACAATCCATTGATTATTTAAAAATTGGCAAAGAGATAGATTTAAAAAATGAAGACCTTACGCTTCTTAAAAAGATAACCAATGTAATTAAAAATAATTGGGACAGTGAAATCATAAAAGAACTTTTTGGGGAAAAAGTTGCTCTAGCACTGCTGCAGCCCCAGAGAGCAACTGGTTATTTGAATTTGGTAGACTTTTTTAAAGCAAATACTGTATTAATTACTCAGCCAAAACATAAGGCAGAAATCCTGCAAATTATAATTGAACGTTATGCTGCTTATACAGAAAATATAACCATTTCAACGCATCAATATGGACAACATTATATCAAAAGAATTTCAATAGACGATGAGATTTTCTCAATAGTAGTACTCAATGGAATGTATCTCATCAGTTTTGAAGAACAGCAACTGCGACGATGCATTGATACCTTCGATAACGAATTGGCATCTCTACCTGAAAATGTGGAGTATGCCACATTGAGGGAGCATTATCCTGATCCCGACCAGTTTGCTTTCCTGTCTTTAAAAAACAGTAGAGACTTTGTCGCAAAACATCTACCGATGTACGATTTTTCGGGAAGAGATATTGTAGAGAAAGAAATCGCGGCTTCCATTGGTTTTTCAGGTTTTTCTTATGGGGCCTGGAAAGAACAATCTCTTATAAAAGACAGGATCATGATTTTACACAATCATGAAATAGCGAATAGTTTTGTCGAAAAACAACTGAAACTTCCACCTTCAATCTGTGATACGTTGCAATTTTCTCCTCAAGATCCTCTGGTGTTCTACTGGACGAACATTCTGGATTTTGAGTCCCTCTATCGGTTCTATAATGAGAAAGTTCCCCGATCCAATAATAAAATATCTGAACTGTTTAAAACCCATAAAGGACAATCAGGGGAAATTATTGACCAGTTTTTTGCGCAACTGGGAAAAGAGTTCAGCTATATAATCACCGCAGGCAAGGAAAATAATTTTCTGTCGATTCCTTCTGGTATTATGATGTTTAAAATTCAAGACAGGGAAAAGCTTGGAACTTTGATAAAAAAGCTGCTTTCAATTTATGGTTTTTCATTTAAAAAAAGGACACATGGCTCGACACTGTACTATTCCTGGAAAGATTCTCCTCAAGATGGTCTGGAGCCTCTATATGGTTTTCTTGAAAACTACCTTTTTATTGGCAACAGCAGTAGTCTGGCCAACCACATTATCGATAACAGTATAAATGGAGGTAAAATACTGAGAGACCCCTATTTTATGGAAGTTGACACAGGACTTACAGAACCCAACAACTATGTCAGTTATACAAACAATGCAGAATTAATTAATATAATTAAATCATTATTTACTCTTGCAAGCACCATTGTTGCAATCGAGGATAAAGCAGCAGCCAAAAAAATCACTATTCTGACAAAAGATGTTGCCACCCCTCTTTTAGATGGACTTTCTATGTTTGAGCGAACAACTACGAGAAGTTACTTCACCAAAGATTCTGTGGTTATTGACTCAATGACTAAGGTTGCCGAATAACAGATGAAAGCAGTGACTTTAAAAAAATGTATCCTGAAGATGGGAATGGTCCATTAAACAAGGTAATTCAATGAAAAAAATTATTGCTGAACTCAAGCAGCTGGTAGACTTTAAAGATAAAACTGAGAGCGGTGATATTATTCTGATCGCTGCTAAAGAACCACAGATGTTTATCTATGCCTATGTTGTTAAAATCGAACGAGATACGACACGAAAAGATGAATGGTGGCATCTCCATTTAAAGATGCTTTCGATACCGCTGCAGGAGATGACATGGACTCTGAGAACTCCACAGATGATCGGCCAGGAAATATTTACAATGGGGGGAGAAGAGCGGTTTATCAAAGCCATTGATCTCGCCTGTGACGCCAAATTACCGAATTCCCCTAACCCGGAAGTGAAAAATGGTCCAAAAGGATTACGAAGAGTAAAATGACTGTTACAATGCCATCATATTTCTGGTGGTGTGAAATTTATGTTTATAGTCTTAAGTTCCGTCTTCAACTGCCTGTAACTAATATTCGGAGATTTATTCAGCATGATTTTTGACGCCTTGACCTGGTCACTCTCCCTGTACTTGTCAGACAGGTAAATGATCTCCTCTATGCCGGCCTGGATGATTACCTTTGTACATTCATTGCAGGGAAACAAGCCCACGTATATTCGACATCGTCTTAAATCTGTAGAGATGGAATTAAGGACCGCATTAAGTTCTGCGTGACAGACATACGGATATTTTGTTTCAAGAAAATTTCCCTGTCGATCCCATGGAAGTTCATCATCTGAACAACCCCACGGAAAACCGTTATAGCCGACACCCACAATCTTGTTTTGTTCATTGGCAACACAGGCACCTACCTGGGTATTAGGGTCTTTACTTCTCTGCGCAGCCAGCAGGGCAACAGCCATAAAATATTCATCCCAGGAGAGATAGTCGGTTCGTTTCATGGAATTGTGATCCTATTATGAATTGAGTTGGTTTCTTCGTCGTTGCCGCCATGTATTTCTTCCACTTATCGTATCGACAAAGTTTTTAATAGTCATAAAATAAAGTTCCCCTCCGGTCTCAATCATCGTATTCCTGTTTGCACCTGGAATAAGGTGGAACTGTTTATTCCTCGCCCCTGAGTTTGCCTGGAGAGTTTCGGCCTGTGCAGCAGGCACCACGCCATCTCTGGAACCATGGAATATAAGAGTTGGTAGTTTCACTTTTTCAATTTTTTTTCTGTTATTAAAGCCATCATCTTCAGTGAGTTCCTTTTGAATAATGTCCAGACCCAGGCCAGTGAAAAACGGGACCGTATCACAAAATCCGCTTTCAATGATTATCCCTTTAACCAGGTCAGCACAATTATAAGCGATATCGATTGCACAGGCAGATCCAAGAGAAGTACCCATAACAAAGAGGGAGCCTTCAAATTTTTCCTTTTGAAGAAAAATAACAGTTTCCTGTAAAATAAAAGCAGCATCTTCAAATAGAGATGCAAATCCAGGTTTGCCGCTGTTTTTTCCAATCCCCCGGTATGTGGCGAGCATGAAATTCATATCCTGCCTGATGTAATGTTTTGCTATTGCATCGTATTGTTCTACAGGTGTCATGCTGTCATGGAAATAGAGCAGGGTAGGTGACTTCCTGTCGGCCGGATAAAATCTGCAGGTAAGTCGTGTTTTATCGGGTGTTATAAATTCAACATCTTTCGCATATTCGGGACAATCACAAACTGAGTCAGAAGTGATATTGAAAAGAGATTCAACTATTTCTGGAATATCAATTTTATCGTATTTGGGCATTGGTGACTGACTCCTTACTTTACTCCTGTCACTGAAGTATAGAATTCTACTACTCTTTACACATAAAAAAAGAAAGGGGTGATTCCTGGAAAATAAGAATCACCCCTTTCTTTTTTTATGTGGATGGGGTGAATGAGGAGATTTGAACTCCCGACCTTCTGGGTCACAACCAGATGCTCTAACCAGCTGAGCTACATTCACCACATATTTTTCCTTGTACGAAAACCGAATTTCTTATACCCGGTAAGAAGTAGTTTTGCAAGAGATAATTCTTTATACGTTTTCTTTACAGTGCAGGCATTTTTGGGCCTGTAACTTTATTATTTCCGCACAATAAGGGCATTCTTTTTTGAAATTATCCGTGAGTAACCTCTTTAGAGCTGTGTCTACTTTTTCTTTTAATATTTCATCTCTGAAGGTGTGATTTCTTAAGGCATCAATACATGTAAGATCGCCTAATTTTACAAGGTAATCCAGGGCCAAGACTCTGGAACTGTTCATCGATGCTTCGTCAAGCAGCAGAGTTAAAACCGGCGACAGGTTTTTTTCTTCAAGGCAGCTTTTAAGCTCCTCAACAGCTTTTTTCTCTTTAAGATATCTTGCATTCTGGTTTTTAATCGCTTCCGGGTCAACAATACTGCCCTTAAATGCGTCTTTGTTGCCTACCATCATGACATTGCTCTCTTTACTTCCGGGTAACTCCATATACCGGTACGAGGCATGATGGCCATACTGATCTCCGATATGATCCCATCCACGCAGAAAGAGTGGGCAATTGTCACTGAGGCATATAAATAAAACATCTGATCCCCAACCAAGTCCGTCACCCACATGGATCTGTGGTGCTTCACAGCAAGAGAGTTTTTCATTACAGTGAGGGCAAAATTTCACCTCATCTAAATAGCTTAAATCTCGGTACATAGTACTACTCCTGAAAAATATTTTATCTCATCTTCATACTTGGTGTGCTCATTAAGTCATCTACAGCTTGTGCCTGCTTCATGCGTGATTGCAGGAAGGAGGGATTCAGAGCTTTTGTATTTTTTTCCATTATCCCATGAAGTTTTTCTATTTGTCCCTGCTCAGCCAGATCGATCAGCCTGGAAAGGTTCCCGGCAAAACTTCGAACAATCTTTTTCCCTGCTCCGGTTGTTGCCATTATCTCTGCATAGGTCCTGGGGTTCTGGCTATGGATACGCGACATTGCCAAAACGCCATATAGGGAGGTCAGGGTCGAGTGGCTGTTGATATCCTCGCAGTTTATAGAATGCTGGTCTAAGGTCATTGCCAGCGCCACAGAAATAATCGTCGGCAGTTTTTGGCTGACCCCCATGAGTAAATCATGTTTTTGGGCATTGTCCTGATATATATCCGCGCCATATTTGTAGAGAAATGCTTCAAATTCGCTACAGAAACTACCACTCCTCGAAGTTCTGACGATGGCGGCATTTTTATCTTTCATAGTCAGAGCCTGAGGACCCCAGAGATTATGTACAAACATAATCTCAATGGTATGGCTGGTGGAAAGAAGGGCGGTCTGCAGTGTATTTTCAGATTCACCTGCCAGAATTATAAGAGCCTGTCCATCCTGCAGTAGCGGGCCATATTTTTTTATTATCTCAGAGGTAACGGAAATAGGGACACAAATCATTACAACATCGACCATATCGATCATCTGTGAGGGCGTAAGAGATGATGATCGGCCGGTAATGTAGGTGGTATACCCTTCATTTTCCAGTCTTTCGGCAAACCAGTTCGACATGCCGCCGCTACCGATAAAACCAAAGGACTTGATTTTTTTTACCCGCATATCCACCCGGGGAAAAGAGCCAAGAATTTTCAAGGCGGCTTCTTCCTGAATCACGTTGGACTCAATTGTGGTAAGAGCATCCTTCAGATTCTTGTCTTTAATATGGCCTTCAATCTCAACATAAATCCGAAGTTTTTGGGTTTTAATATCATTTTCGGATTGCAGGTCAAGGATGTTGATACCACGTCTTGTAAATTCTCCCAGGATATCTGCGAGCATACCCACCCGATCCTTCAGGGGTTGAGTAATAACTGCAGTCGCATCATAACCGGTCAGCGGAGCTCTTTTTTTTCCAATTACGGCGAACCTGGTTCTGTTATGAGGCACAACTTCTCTGGCTATAAGATCAAACCCATACTTTTTTACGAGTTCTTCCGAATCGATAACTGCATGATCATATCGTTTTTTCTGTCGAATTTCCATCATAGCCTGTTCAATATCCTGAACGGCCATAAGCGTTGCATCCGGAAAATTGTCTTCGATATATTCGTCACATTGTTTAAAAACTGATCCTCGACCGACAATAGTAGATATTGCGGTAGGAGCAGGTTCTTCATTCGCAATACTCCCCAGTGAAAGATGTATAGGCAGAACGACATTGTCTATCCAATATCCTTCTTCCATTTTCAAGACAAGTCTGAAATATTCTTTAACCTCTCCTTCTCGCGTGTTATAAACCGGGATGAGAGCATAATCGGCTTCACCTTTGCTGAAGGCTTCAATAGTATCTGAGAGTTTGCGAAAGAGGAGCAACTCTGCGTCCTGATCATATTGGCAGGCCGCCTGGTAACAATCTGAACCAACAGGACCTATAGTTGCGATAGAAGACATATTTGAAGAAATTATAATGACGTTAAAATTTAATTATCATGGACAAAACATGTGTAAAATGCAGAGGAAAGGAAAGATAAATATCACTTTCATTTTCTGCACCAGCGGAGTGCAAAATATACATTCTCTTCCATTTAAGCAATACTTTAAAGCATTCCTCCACTTCCAGCCATTGTAATTCCAACTATGACCCCGGACGTTTCAGAGTATTTATCATCTTTAAAGGAATCCAGTAAATTTGGACCACAGGTGGTGTCTCACAAAATCATACCATCTGTAGAACCTTCTTTTGCTGCCTGCGCACCCGATATTGCACCTCCGATCATGGAGCTTTTGAAAAAAACAGGGATAGACAAACTCTATACCCATCAGCAAAAGGCAGTGAGGTGGGTTCAGGAGGGGAAAGACATACTGGTAGCCACACCGACCGCATCCGGTAAGAGTATGATTTATAATCTGCCGGTCCTAAATGACTTATTTGCAGCTGATCCGGGGCATTCTCTATACCTTTTCCCATTAAAAGCACTGGCTCGCGATCAGTTTAACATACTTAATGAACTATTTATGTGTTTGCCACACTCCGTAACTGGAAGGTATGGAAAAATAGCAGCACTTTTTGATGGAGATACTTCACCATATAAGCGAAGGAAAATACGCAATGGGCCTCCTCCGGTTATACTTACAAACCCGGAGATGCTTCATCTGTCATTATTACCTTATCATGACAGCTGGATGCAGTTCTTCAAAAAACTACGTTTTGTTGTTATTGATGAGGTACATAGCTACAGGGGTGTCCTCGGTTCTCATATGGCCTGGGTGTTGCGAAGACTCCAGAGGATTGCCGCACTCTACGGATCCCACCCTGTTTTTATATTACTTTCGGCAACCATTGGCAATCCAGGTGAGTTAGGCAGATTATTGATCGGCAGAAAAGTGCATGTCATTGATAAAAGTGGCGCACCCCGGGCGGAAAAAAACATGGTGTTGTTGAACCCGTGGGATAGTGCAGCCTACACGGCAAGCCAGCTGCTGGAAGCGGCTGTAAAAAGAGGGCTTCGGACAATAGTGTATACCCAGTCAAGAAAAATGACCGAACTTATTAACCTCTGGACTTCACCAAGGCTTGGCGCACTTGGCTCAAAATTAAGTTCTTACAGAGCCGGTTTTCTACCTGCAGAACGGTGTGAAATTGAAAAGCGGCTGTTTACCGGCGATTTATTAGCTGTTATTTCAACATCTGCACTGGAACTCGGGATCGATATAGGGGACCTTCAGCTCTGTATTCTTGTAGGCTACCCTGGGTCCATCGTTGCAACCTGGCAACGGGGGGGGCGGGTAGGGAGAAGTAGTCAAAAATCGGCAATAATAATGATTGCCCAGGAAGATGCGCTCGATCAATATTTTATGAGAACACCTGAGGATTTTTATAGAAGATCTCCCGAAGCAGCCGTTCTCAACCCACAAAACAGTGTCATCATGGGCCAGCATCTGCATTGCTGTGCAGCAGAACTGCCAATCAACCAGGATGAAGTACTTTTAAAAGATCCGCATATTCAACAACACATTGCCACTCTATCCAGACAGGGGGTTTTGCTGGAGATAGGTTCCGGGGGGAGATGGCTTCCTTCAAAAAAGTATCCACAACGATGGATAAGTTTAAGAGGTGGCGGAAGTCAGATTACTATAATAAATTCTGAAAATGGGGAAATAATAGGAGAAATTGATGGTGGAAGGGCACTGAAAGAGTGTCATCCGGGAGCTGTGTATATCCATAGAGGTCAAACATGGGTAGTAGAACTGTTGGATCTTGTAGGAAAAGAAGTTGTGGTTCGGCGTGGAAAACCAAACTATTTTACCAGGCCAATGACCCAGAAGAGAACTGAGATTTTGGAACAGGTAGAGAAAAAGATGAGCCTCGGGGTGTTTGTCTCCTTCGGCAGAGTTAAGGTGACTGAGACAATAACAGGTTTCCAGAAGCGCAACAGTGTAACTCACAACCTGATATCAACGACTCCTCTTGATTTGCCGGATCAGGTCATTGAAACCGAGGGGATGTGGTTTGATTTACCTGAGGAAATCAAAACCTTCTTTGAGAAGCACCAGTATCATTTTATGGGAGCAATCCATGCAATGGAGCACGCAATGATCGCTCTTTTTCCACTCCTTGTGCTGTGCGACAGAAACGATATCGGAGGAATCGCTTATCCCGTGCATGAGCAGACTGAAAGTGCAACTATCTTTATTTACGATGGTTGTCCCGGTGGAGTAGGGCTTTCCAGAGAGGCTTTTCTCAAATCAGATCAACTTCTCCTGCAGACAAGAAAAACAGTCAGCGTATGCGGATGTGAAAATGGTTGTCCTTCCTGTGTTCACTCTCCAAAATGTGGCTCCGGGAACAGACCGATTGATAAAAACGGCTGTCTGGTTCTTTTGGAAGAAATAGTCAACAATATTCCTGAGGCGACAAAAAATGCGAAACCCCGTATTCCGGAAAAAATAAACAAAACAAGCCACAACCCTTTCATAGTAACACCTAAGCTAAGAGGAATTGACGCCCTTCCAGCACGTTTTGGAGTATTTGATCTGGAAACTGTCCGTTCTGCAGCAGAGGTTGGTGGGTGGCATAAATGTGAAAAAATGGGGGTTTCCGTAGGTGTTGTTTTTGACTCACAACTGGGTGATTGTGTCAGTTATCTGGAACATGACATTCAGGATTTAATTGAGCACTTACAAAATCTGGATCTGGTTGTGGGATTTAACAATAAACGTTTCGATAACAGAGTGCTCTCCAGCTATACAACCGTAAATCTCAATAAGTTACCAACACTGGATCTTTTGGAAGAGGTGCATAACCAACTGGGATACAGATTAAGTCTGAATCGACTGGCAGAAACAACTCTTGGGGTTGAGAAGACAGCCGACGGATTGCAGGCGCTGAAGTGGTATAAAGAAGGGAGAATTGATTTAATTCAGCGATATTGCAGAAAAGACGTTGAAATCACGAGAGATCTGCTCTTCCACGGACTGGAGCAAGGGTATTTCCTCTTTACCAACAAAGCAAAGCAGGAAGTAAGACTCCCCCTCGCTTTAGATGCAACTATTGGAAGAATTCTGGCCGCTGCTTAAAATATGACGGCATCGCAAGAATAGAAGTTTTGCAGTAAAGAATCCGCCGGAGAGTTTTTACGACATCATCAAGAGGGGAGTGAATTATGGCCAGATTAAAGGGTTATAAACCCATCCAACCGTTCCACTGCTATGTCGCACCTGGGTCCATTTTCCTTTTTGGGAAATTTTTGTCAGCACAACACCGCGTTCGATATCGGCAACTATTGAATTTTTTGTAGAAGGGCCGGAACGCATGTTCACACTTTTTTTTGCATTGATAATTACGGAGTCTCCCTTTGTCACAAGGGATTTATGTATCCATCCGGAATCATTTTCAAAATCAGATACTCTAAGCCATTCCCCCTGTTTTTTAAGCACCTTTAGCGGGTAACCTGCGAATAGCTCCATTGAAACAGGATTGTTTGTGCCTGGCCCGGTTCTTACATTTACGTTATCTTTTTTTACACTCACATATTCCGCAGTAAAACCGTTTGAAGAAAAAAGTAAACAGGCGATTGCAAGAATAACAAATACACGCAGATATTTTTTAGTAAAAGTAGCAGATGTCATATTATTTTTATTTCCATATGAGTAGAGGAGAATGGCATAATTCCAGCTCTCTCTATAGCATTAATAGCAAAGCAAGTCAAACAGCTTATAGAAGATGATCGACTGATTTAGCTGAACATAAGGCTTGTTTTTTCCCTGTCCATTATAGCTGTTGCCCCAAGGGGGAGGGTGATATTTTCACGGCAGTGTCCATGGGGAAAATTTGCCCAGACCGGAAACACTGCATCTCCGCAAATCTCTAATATTCTGGTCCAGACCTGCTCTTTGTATCGAATTTTTTCAATCTCATCCTGAAATGCAGTAAGGGAAAAATCTCCTAGAATAAGACCCGCAATATTTTTCAGTTTTCCGGACAGAAAAAGTTGTGTCAGCATACGATCAATACGGTAGAGAGGTTCATCAACATCCTCAAGAAATACCACCTTGGCATCCCAGTTAAATTCAAACGGCGTGCCAAGTAGAGTGACGAGACTGGCAAGATTCCCGCCGACCAGTGTTCCGGAAGAACCGGGACCGGCTTTCAGCACCTCAACATTGTGCGGAGTTATCGGCTTATTCCACCTGCCACAGAGACAGTGATAAAGTGTCTCCAAAGAGGTAGAGGTGGCCTCGTGAAGTGAAGTGACCACAGGGCCATGAAGACTAACCAAGCCGGTTCGTTCGTTTAGAAAGTTCTGCAGAATAGTGATGTCCGAAAAACCGACTATCAGTTTGGGATTATGAGCAACCTGCTTAAGATCAATCCGGTCAATCATACGAACACACCCGTACCCGCCTCGCATCATGATAAGACCCTTGACTTCTGGATCAGAGAAAAGTTTATTGAACTCCAAACCACGGTTTTCATCACTGTCTGAAAGGTAGTCAGATCCGGGCCAGAGGTTCCTGGGATATTTGACAATAAACCCCATTTTCTGCAGAATTTTTATTCCCGCGGCAAAAGGGACAAAATCCTTTAATTGTCCAGCCGGAGCAATGACAGCAATGGTATCTCCTTTTGTAAGAGGAGGAGGACATAAAGGCGGTCTGTTCATAGATCTACTTTCTTATTATAGATTATTTTCAGCCCGTTCAGTGTCAGCATCGGGTCTATCAAATCAATTGTTGTGGCAAAGGGCGCTATCAGTTCTGCCATTCCCCCTGTGGCTATGACTTTCACCTTTTCTTCTTCCTGCTGTGTCATTTCAGATCGTATTCCCTTTACAAGACCGTCGATCATAGCACCGTAACCATAAAGTATTCCACTTCTCATCGCCTGTGAGGTAGTTTTTCCTATTATAGAGAGCGGTTTCTCCCTGACATCGATATGGGGGAGCTTTGCCGTTTTACTGGCCAGTGCTTCGAGGGAAATAGCTATACCCGGTAATATTGAACCTCCAAGATATTCACATTTTTCTGTGATACAATCGAACGTAATTGCAGTACCAAAATCAAGGACTATGAGCTTACATTTGTGTGCATTCCAGGCTGCGATGCCGTTGACCAGGCGATCCGCCCCCACTTCTCTGGGATTATCGAGTTTTACGCTGATCAGATCCTTGATATCTTCGACGGCTACCACAAAGATATCGTTTGCAAGGTTGGCGGAAAAATGTTTCCTGCAGCAATTTATCCAGGTACTCTCTAAAGTAGGGACTACACTGGCTATAACAATTCCCTCTATTCTGCTCTTTTCAATCCCGGCCATGTTAAAAAGGGCATTATAAGAAATGGCCAGTTCATCGGCGGTACTTTTGTTATCTGATTTGAGGCGCCATTGCCCTGCAAGTTTGTTTTTATTGTAAAGCCCTGTAACTGTGTGTGAATTTCCAATATCAATGACAAAAAACATTTCTTCACCTATGATGAGTGGCCGTATTATTTTTATTTTTCTCAAATAGATGCTGAACAGGATAAAAAATTGTTACAGTTCCTGTCACCTATAGAGGGTTAAAATAAAGAGGAAGATTGTATTCAGTTTAAATTGCTGGCTAAGATATTATACTAGAAAAAACAAGAATAAAATCTAATAGTGACTAAATAATTCTATTTTGGGAGCGTATACCATGAATCCTTTTGTTATAATTTCTACAACTTTTGAAAACAAAAGTGATGGTGAGAAAATATCCCGGTTGCTTTTAGGTGAAAAACTTATAGCATGTGCCCAACTTTCCAGTCCGATAACGAGCTACTACCGCTGGGAGGGCGAAATTACTGACTCAACTGAATTCACCCTGACAGTGAAGACAACAGAATCTCTCTGTGAAAAGGTTAAAACACGATTAATGGAAATTCACCCCTACGAACTGCCGGAAATCGTAGTTCAGACTGTAACTGAAAGCAGTGTTGAATATATGCAATGGGTAGAAGACGAGACACACAGATGAAGGACGATGCAGAAAAAAAGATCGGTTATAGAAGGAAGAGAATAGGTGAGTATCGTTGTCACTGCTGTAAACAGAAGCAGGAATTCTGCTGGAACTGTCCCTGCGGTTTTCAAATCTGCAAAAAATGTTTTGAAGAAAACAAATGGGGGATAAGCAATGGGCCAACCTGGATCTGCCCTGACTGTGAAAGAGTCAGAATGATGTAGGTGGAGACCTCGGCAGCTATTTTTATGCAGTTTCAACCCGGTTCAAACAGTATTGCGTATTCAATGAAAATACAATAGTATGTCTGTCCATCGCTAACTTTACACTATCTGCAAAAATACACTATGAACGCATCTACCCATAATTACGACGAAAGCAAAATTAAAACCCTGAGTTCCCTTGAGCATATCCGGAAAAGACCGGGTATGTATATAGGACGGCTAGGCGATGGCTCAAATCACGATGACGGTATTTATATTCTTCTGAAAGAGGTTGTTGATAATGCCATTGATGAATTTATCATGGGGGCTGGAAAAAGGATCAATATATCCATCGATGAAAATGGCAGAGTAACTGTACGGGATTTTGGCAGAGGAATTCCACTGGGTAAACTTGTCGACTGTGTTTCTGTTATTAATACAGGAGCAAAATACAACACAGATGTTTTTCAATTTTCAGTCGGCCTTAATGGAGTTGGCACCAAGGCAGTTAATGCTTTATCTGAACAATTTAGTGTAACAGCCTACCGTGAGGGGAAATATGCTGCAGCACGGTTTGCAAATGGCGATCTTATTGAAGAAGATACTGGCGAGGCTACGGCAAAGAACGGAACACATATTGAGTTTTTACCATCAACCGACATGTTCCCGGGGTTTCAATTCGATTTCTCTTTTGTTGAAAAAAGAATGTGGCGTTATGCCTACCTGAATGCCGGCCTCAAGCTCTACCTGGACAAAAAACTGTTTTACTCGGCAAATGGACTTCTTGACCTGCTCGATAAAGAACTTGACGGAGCCAATCTTTATCGACCGATCTATCACAAAGAACCCACCTTGGAGTTCGCCTTTGCTCACACCGATTCTTTCGGCGACAGCTATTTCACGTTTGTTAATGGGACGTATACCAGCGAGGGCGGTACACATCTCTCTGCATTTCGGGAAGGTATTCTTAAGGGCGTGAACGAATATTCCAACAAAAAATTTGTTAACACAGATGTTCGAGACGGTATCGTAGGAACTCTGGCGATCAAGATTAAAGATCCTGTGTTCGAATCCCAGACGAAAAACAAGCTGGGAAATACTGAAATTCGTTCAATAATAGTATCTACAGTCAAGGACGCCGTCTCCAGTGCATTGTACAAGGATACTGAATCCGCGGACACCCTTATTGAAAAAATTTTCAGAAACGAAAAAGTCAGGAAAGAACTTCAGAGTGTACGGAAAGAAGCACGAGCGAAAGCAAAAAAAGTTGCTTTAAAAATCCCCCAACTCAAAGATTGTAAATATCATCCATCCAAAAAGAAACCTTCCGGGCCCGGACAGGAAAACATGCTGTTTATAACGGAAGGTCAATCTGCAGCTGGTTCTATCGTTTCCTCCAGAGACCCGTTGACCCAGGCCGTTTTTTCCCTTAAAGGAAAACCAATGAATGTATTGGGCCAGAAACTTGCGGTTCTATATAAAAACGATGAGATGTATTCCCTGATGAGGTCTCTTGATATTGAAAATTCAATTGGTGACCTTCGTTATGACTATGTAATACTGGCTACAGATGCAGATGTTGACGGTCTCCATATACGTAACCTGCTCCTCACCTTTTTTCTCCACTATTTCGAACCGTTAGTAAAAATGGGTCACATATATATCCTTGAAACTCCGATTTTCAGAGTACGAACAAAGGTGCAAACAATATATTGTTATTCAGAAAAGGAAAAGCAGCAGGGTACAGTAAAACTTCAGGGGAAAGGGAAAAATAAAAAAGTTGTAGAAACGACGAGATTCAAGGGACTCGGAGAGATATCCCCAAAAGAATTCAAACAATTTATCGGTCCTGATATTCGCCTGAAGCAGGTAACCCTCGATTCGTTGAGCGAGGTAACCAAGGTGCTTTCTTTCTATATGGGTAAAAATACACCGGACAGGAGAAAATATATCATGGATAATCTGGTATTTGAAGAACAAGGGTAGGATTTACATTAACAATATCAGGCAATCATTGTCTATCTATTCAGTACCTTGCTCCAGAGATCCTGTCATAAAAGAGGAAACTGGGTAATGTATTTTGAAATTACATGGTTAGATATATCGCCAAGGCACTTATACCCCCTTGTGGGGTGTTAGTTTACAGCTTCTATGGAATCATCTGTCGGTACACTTCATCAACTGTTTGACAAAAATTTTCTCGAATACACCTCCTACGTCATCCGCGAAAGGGCAATACCTACCATTGATGATGGTCTAAAGCCGGTCCAGCGTCGTATTCTTCAGACCCTTTTCAATATGGAAGATGGGCGTTTTCACAAGGTCGCCAATGTTGTTGGTGGTACGATGAAGCTGCATCCCCATGGAGATCAGTCGATTTTTGCAGCCCTCGTTAATCTTTCAAACAAGGGTTTTTTGATAACCCAACAGGGGAATTTCGGTAACATTTTCACCGGAGACAGGGCTTCCGCCGCACGATATATAGAGTGCAGGCTCTCTCCTCTTGCAAAAGAAGTTCTCTTTAATAAAGACCTTACTGAATTTGTAGAATCATACGACGGGAGGATGTTGGAACCGGTTACTTTACCTGCCAAAATTCCCCTGTTGCTGCTCCAGGGAGCTGAAGGGATAGCAGTTGGCATGGCCACCAAAGTGATGCCTCATAACTTCTGCGAACTATTGGAGGCTCAAAAAAAGCTCCTGCTGGGAGAAGAGGTTGTACTTTATCCGGATTTTCCACAAAAGGGTTTTGTTGATATAACCGGATATGAAGATGGTAATGGTAAAATTCGTTGTCGGGCCCGCATAGAGGAACAGAATGAAAAAACCATACTTATTAAAGAAATCCCGTATACCACTACCACTCAATCCTTGACCGATTCAGTCGAAAAAGCAGCTAAAACCGGGAAAATAAAAATAGTATCGATTAACGATTATACCGCAGAAGACGTTGAAATAGAAATAAAACTTGCACGAGGTGTTTATGCTAGAGACACCATAAAGGCACTCTATGCCTTTACCGACTGTGAAGTATCTATAACGCCCAACCTGACGCTCATTAACGGTATAACACCAGAAACAACCATTGTCAGCGAAGTGTTAAAGCACAATACCTATAAGCTGAAGGATGACCTGACGAAAGGATTGGAAATTGACCTTGGACGTCTTGAAGAAAAGCTTCAATCCAGACTTCTTGAACAAATTTTCATAGAAGAGCGTCTGTACAAAAACATTGAAGAAGAAACGAGTTACAGTGCTGTGATTAAAGGTGTTGAAACAGGTCTGGCTGATTTTACTGCCGAATTACTTCGCCCGGTTACAAAAGAAGATATAGAGAAATTACTTGAGATAAAAATCAAACGCATCTCAAGATATGATATCAATAGACAACAAAAAGAAATCAGGGCTATTAGAAAAGAAATTGCAGGGATAAAGCGTTCATTAAAAGATATGACGGGATACTCTGTAGCCTTCCTCAACGCTCTACTTGATAAATACGGTCACCTGTACCCTCGTAAAACTGAGATAAAAAGTTTTTCTGAGGTGAGTATTAGAAAAGTGGCTTTATCTAATCTCGTCGTCGGATATAATCGCCAGTCAGGTTTTATGGGAAACCTGATCAAGGCTGAAAATGAAAAAGAAGATCAGTCGGTTACCTGTTCTGAATATGACCGATTAATGCTTATTTTTAATAATGGCCTCTACAAGATAATTCCAGTTGCTGACAAACTGTTTGTAGGGCATGATCTGGATTGGTTTGGAATAGTAAAAAGAGATACAGTCTTCAATATAATTTACAGAGATGGGGTGGGGAATGTTGCCTACGTGAAACGATTTACCAGCCCAAAGTTCATATTTGATAAGGAGTACCGGTTGTTTCCGGAGCATAAAAGATCAAAAATTCTCCTGATAAGTTTTGGTGAGGAGAAGTTTGCAAGGGTAAATCTAATGCCCTCCTCAAGAGCGCGTACCAATATTATTGACATCATTTTTGACGAATATCTTATAAAAGGTGCATCAGCTAAGGGAAAGAGGGTATCAAACCGAGTGGTAAGAAGGGTGGTGTCTGCCACGGGACCAAGGGTACAGCCCGTGAAGCAGAATCTGTCACTCCCCGGTTTTAGTCCGAAAGACGGTACCACTCGTCCACCGGATGATTCCTAACCAGGATTAATGATTTTCCCTTGAAGAGAGTGCTGGCCTGCGCGGGTTATTGTAACGTCCAGGCAATCTCCCGGTCTGGCGTCAATAGTTTTTGCACAGTGTACAATGTGGTTTGTTTCAGTGCGGCTCTTTACGCTGTCATTGCTGCAATCTTCGACCATTACAGTTTTTATTTTACCGACATACTCTCGATTTCGTTTAAAACTGATTTCATCCTGTCTGGCCTGAAACCGAGCCAGACGTTCCGATTTAATCGTTTCGTCGATTTTTTCCTCAAATGAACCGGCCCGAGTTCCCGGCCTGTCCGAATATTTGAATGAAAAGGATCCATGAAACTGAACCTTTTCGAGGAGATTCATTGTTCCTTCAAAATCCTCCGGGCTTTCTCCTGGAAAACCTACGATAACATCGGTTGTCAGTGCTATTTCCGGGCAATAGTGACGTAAGTTGTCGACCAGATTCAGATATTGTCTAACGGTATATTTACGGTTCATTTTCTTGAGAACAGAGTCGGAACCCGCCTGCACTGGAAGGTGAAACTGGTGACACAAATTATCTATATTTTGAAAACAACGCATGAGGTCGTCTGTGAGATCTTTTGGATTGGATGTTGTAAATCGCAGTCTTTTAAGACCTTTTACCTCCGACACTTCGCGAAGCAGATCCGAAAAAGAGTAGCTATTTCCATTATCGCTGACTGAATTTGTTTTTCCATATGAGTTTACATTTTGTCCAAGCAGGGTGATTTCCTTTGTTCCACCTTTAACTAAAGCATTAACTTCATCAATTATATCGTTTGATTTACGCGATACTTCTCGTCCTCTTGTATGGGGTACGACACAATATGTGCAATAATTATTACAGCCCTGCATAATCGTAACAAATTTCCTAAAAGGCTGGATTGAAATTGTTGCATCTTGATTCCTGGACGACAGGGTAGGGAGGAGGTTGGGAATATCATATTTGTCATCCAGACCGATGGCTGCCTGAGGACCGTTTTTAGATGATTCAAGTAGTAATTCCCCTATATTATATATATTTTGCGTTCCTACGACGAGGTCCACATGGGGCATTTTTTTTAAAATTCTTTTCCCTTCCTGCTGTGCAACACACCCGGCAACACAGATCTTGAGATCAGGTTTGTTTTTTTTGTTTTTTCGCAGGTAGCCAAGCATGCTCATCACTTTTTGTTCTGCCTTTGCCCTGATAGAGCAGGTGTTGAGTATAATCAGGTCTGCTCCAGCTATGTCCATACCCTCTACATAACCATAGGTTGAAAGAGATTGAGCCATTATCTCAGAATCTCTCTCATTCATTTGACACCCGAATGTTTTGATAAAAAAAACTTTTTGTTCCATATTACTTTGCGACCGATACTAAAAATTATTAAAAATTGTCAAGCTATTTTTCTGCCTATATCTGCCAGGATTTCAAACATCTCTTTTGCTGATTCCGCAGGATATCTGACGATAACCAATCCTTCTCTGCTATTGAGACTGGAGAGTATAGCCATGTTATCATAGCCTTCAAGGATAAATTTCAAGAAATGAAATTTATCGGGAGCAATTCTCAAAATGAGTTTATTTAAATTTTTCAAGGTACCCCTCAATACTCTATTGAAAACTAAAAAAAATCAATTTACACCTGTAGTGAGGAATCGATATCAGACATTGAACTTTTGTTTTTATCCAGCAGAGGGTCTACAATATCTGCAAGAAATTTCTCTGTCTGTTCCTTAGCCATCCCAACAAATTGCGAAAAGTCACCAACAATGTCTGCGATTTCGTTCAGGGTAAAAGGGACTCTTTTGTCTTTTGCTAAACGATGCAGAAGATCATTATCCCTACCTTCCTCTTTTACTATTTTTCCTGCGGCAAAAGAGTGTTCTTTTATCAACTCGTGTATATCCTGGCGGTTTTCTCCTTTTTCAACTGCTGCCATAAGTATTTTTTCTGTGGCCATAAAAGGAATTTCAGCTGACAGATGTTTGTCAATTTGATTCGTATAAACAACCATATCTGAAGTTATATTAATAAATAACTTCAGAATTGCATCAGTCAGTAAAAAACACTGCGGAATGTCCATTCGCCGTATAGCTGAATCATCCAGACTTCTTTCAAACCATTGATTCGAATATGTTGAAGAAAAATTTTGAGGAAGTCCCATGAGTTTACGTGCGAGACCGGTTAAACGCTCAGATCTCATAGGGTTTCTCTTGTACGCCATAGCGGAGGAACCGGTCTGATTTTTTGCAAACGGTTCTTCCTGCATTTTGAGATTTGACAAAAGCCTCAGATCAACTGCAAATTTATGTGCTGTCGCCCCAACACCAGAGAGAGTTTCGGCAAGCTTCATATCCTGCTTACGAGTATACGTTTGTCCGGTCACAGAAAATGAAGTAGCAAAACCGAGTTTTTCAGAAACAAGTTGATCAAGCTGGTAAACTTTTTCATGATCACCTTTAAATAATTCAAGGAAGGTGGCCTGAGTTCCAACCGTACCTTTAGCGCCACGGGCCTTCATAAGTGATAGAAAGTTATCGACATATTCTAAATCCAGAATCAAATCCTGAAGATAAAGGCTGTTTCTTTTACCAACAGTAGTCGGTTGAGCAGGTTGGTAATGGGTA
>DAOVUU010000315.1 GCA_030632405.1 Desulfobulbaceae bacterium
GAAATTCGTTCAATTTCATGTGAAGCCGAATATTTGCCGCGAACACACGGTTCTGCTCTTTTTACCCGTGGCGAAACACAGGCACTGGTGACAGCTACCCTCGGCAGTGAGAGGGATAAACAGCGCATAGAGACTCTGAATGGTGAGAACCTAAAGCGGTTTATGCTGCATTATAATTTTCCACCTTTCTGTGTTGGAGAAGCGCGATTCCTAAGAGGCCCTTCCCGCCGCGACGTGGGGCATGGAACTCTGGCCGCACGTGGTCTGGAAGCGGTATTGCCATCAGAAGAGGATTTTCCCTATTCTATCAGAGTTGTATCTGAGGTACTTGAGTCCAACGGTTCATCTTCCATGGCGTCGGTCTGCGGAGGAAGTATGGCTATGATGGATGCGGGTGTGCCGATTAAACGACCTGTCTCCGGCATTGCCATGGGACTGATTAAAGAGGGTGAAGATATTGTCATCCTGTCAGATATCCTGGGAGATGAAGACCATTTAGGTGATATGGATTTTAAAGTGGTCGGTACCTGCGATGGCATCACCTCTCTGCAGATGGATATCAAAATTGACGGTGTTGATCGTGAGATCATGGGTGATGCACTCTCCCAGGCAAAAGAAGGACGTATGCATATCCTCTCTGAGATGGAAAAAGGTATCGCTCAGGCTCGTGACGGCGTTGTTGACCATGCTCCCAAATATATTGTTCATAAAATCAGTCAGGACAAAATTCGTGACATCATAGGACCCGGTGGAAAGATTATTAAAGAGCTTTCCAGTGAATTTGATGCCAAAATTGAGGTGGATGATTCTGGCTTGATAAAAATGTTTGCCCTAAATGGCAATCTTGCTGAGGCTCTTGTCGAAAGAGTTAAAGAGATTACCGCCGAGGCGGAAGTCGGAGGAGTTTACAAAGGCACCGTGAAAACTATAAAAGATTTCGGTGCATTCGTGGAGATTCTTCCAGGTACAGATGGTCTTGTTCATATTTCTGAGCTTGCCCATGAACGTGTTGGTAAGGTTACTGATATTGTCAGTGAGGGTGATACCATTGAGGTAAAGGTGCTCGACGTTGATAATCGCGGCCGGATCCGTCTCAGCCGCAAGGCCTTGCTCGAGAAATAAAATCATTCAAGCAGTATAATGTGTTTGTATGTCAAAGTCGACTCCGGAGCTGGAGTCGACTTTTTTTTACTGAAATTCCAGTTGGGTTTGGAGTAATTTTACAGCAGGGATGTAAATTGATTTGAAAGAGAAAAAAATACAGTTTAAATGGTTAATTCCTCCGGTTGAGCAGAATTTAAATCTTCCACACTATGAGACATCCGCGGCCTCGGGTATGGATGTGGAGGCTGCTGTTGTGGATACCGTCAGTCTTTTTCCCGGAGAAATTGTATTGCTGCCAACCGGTTTTGCTGTTGCTTTGCCGACTGGCTATGAGTTGCAGGTACGGCCAAGGAGTGGCCTTGCTGTAAAGCGTGGCATTACTCTTGTAAACAGCCCCGGTACAATTGATGCGGATTATCGTGGAGAAGTTCGTATCGCCCTGATAAACCATGGTAAAAAAGTATTTGATATAAACAGGGGAGATCGTATAGCCCAGCTGGTGTTATCACCTGTGGTACGGGCCTGTCTTGATGTTGTTGAAGAACTGGATATAACCGAAAGAGGGTCTGGTGGTTTTGGCCATACCGGAGTTTGAAGTGATGCAGTTTTCGGTTCTAGGAAGCGGGAGTCGCGGTAACTCGGTTTATATAGAGAGTGGAAAGACTGGAATTCTTATCGACGCCGGGTTTTCAGGTAAAGAACTTGAAAAACGGTTGAATCTCATAGATCGTGATCTCTCAGATGTTAAGACGATCTGTATTACTCACGAACATAATGATCATATTAGCGGCGCCGGGGTAATTTCAAGGCGGTGTAATATTCCTGTGATTGCAAATCCGGCTACATTTGCCGCCGGCGAAAAGCGACTTGGAAAGCTCTACGGACGTACAGAATTTGAGACAGGGGATCGAATTGAATTTGAAGGGCTTAGTATACGATCATTCCGTATATCTCATGATACCGCAGATCCTGTCGGTTTTGTTGTCAGTGACAACGAGTTGAGTGTGGGATACTGCACAGATACAGGCAGAGTGTCTCATCTTATGGAGAGAAGATTAAGTGGTTGCAACGGGCTTATTCTTGAATTTAACCATAATCTGGAGATGTTGAAGAAGGGCCCTTACCCTTTATCATTGCAGCAGCGAGTAAGATCGAATCAGGGACATTTGTCAAACGAAGACGGCGCTGATTTTTTTGAAAAAATTATCAGCAATCAGTTGCAGATGGTAGTTCTGGCGCATCTGAGCGAAACCAATAACACTCCGCAACTTGCCAGAATTGCGGCAGAGAAAATCCTTCCAGCTGAATGGGAAGCGGAGTTCATGATTGCTTCTCAAGACAACCCCACCCCTCTTTTTCCACTTACGGTAGTTTAATTCTTTTATCTTTTTGTTTTTTGCAGTTGGCTTTGTAGAGGATAACAGTCTTGCCGATGAGCTGAACAAGTGAACTTCCCGTTTTTTCAGGTATGATCCGGGCAGCCTCAGTTTTTACGACGTCACTGTTATTTCCGATTTTCACCTTAATCAGTTCGTGGTAAAGAAGTTCATTCTCAATAGTTTCAAGCACCCCCCTGGTTATACCTTCTTTACCAATCTTGACGACAGGAGATAGGGGATGAGCTAAGCCTTTTAAAATTTTTTTCTGTTTAATGGTTAGTTCTTGATCTGGCTGCGATGTTTTATCCGACATTAATCTGTTTTCCTTCTAACTGATCAGGTTTTTAAAGATTTCGTATCCACCGACCCAGGTTCCTATTGCAGAGCCCAGTCCGGTTAAAAAAAAGACTAGAAATACTCTCAGTAATTTATTTTTCCACCACCCCTTGAAGGTGGCAATATCATCACCCGCTGATTCAAATTCTTTGACCACTGGAGGTCGGGTCATCACCTGGATGAAGGCTGTAACGTAACCTGCACCGATAACCGGGGTCAAACTGGTTAGCGGAGCTGAGGCAAAAGCACCAATTGTTGTCAGAGGATGAGCAAGAGCCAGTAATGCCCCGCAAGCAGCCGGGACACCATTGGCTACTATCCAGAAAAGTGCATTCTCTCCGGCCACTGATGCTCCTTTTTGCATCCCAATTGCCACGATTGAGCCAATAATAAGAAGAGGTACCGCCCAACCAAAAACCTTGAATGTTTGTGAGACTGGTGGGATTTGAGAAATGTGGTGAATTTTATTTTTATTATTGCAGGAGAATTGCTTTTTCATTCCCTCAACATGGCCTGCTCCTACGACGGCGACTATTCGTTTGCCAGGACTGGTTTTAATCTTTTCAACAAGAAAGATATCTCTTTCATCTATCAGCACTCTTTTGAGATCAGGAAGAGTTTCGCCCATTTCATCCATGAGTTCGGAGAGGACATCTTTCTGTTTCAGCTCTGCAAGCTTTTCTTCGGTGATATCATTTTTATCGAAGAGACTTGCGAGCAGTGAGGTGAGAAGGTAACCCTTTTTGAAAAAGGAAGTTGATTTCCAGGCCCTGCGCAATGTAATACGAATATCCCTGTCACAAAGTGATATGGGGATATGGTATTTGTTTGCCATTTGTGCTGCAGCAAGGAGTTCTGCACCGGGGAATACGCCCATCTGGCCGCCTAACCGCTTTTGATATGATGCCATCAGAAGAGAGACAATAAGAGTGGAAAGCTGTTTGTTTTTGATGATTTCTTTAAGGTCCAGAGATTGCCATTGCTTTTTCTGGGTGAGAGCCTGGTGCCTTTTATCATCAAGTTCCAGGCAGACACAATCGGGCTGCTCCTGCTCTATTACTACTTTAACAAGTTTAACAGATTCCGGAGAAATGTGCGCCGTTCCAACAAGAAGGATAGTTTGGTTCTCATGTTCTATCAGGTGAACATCATCGTTGTATTCATTTGCAGGGAAAGGTGAAACTGTCATTTTAAAAACATTCCATGGTGAGAAGTGCGGGTTAGCTGTGATAATAAAAGATCTGTATTTAAACCGGAATATC
>DAOVUU010000037.1 GCA_030632405.1 Desulfobulbaceae bacterium
CGTTCCAATAGAGAATCCTTGCTTTAAACCCGATTCTTGACGCCAGATTTTTTGCTGCCTGTATAGATTCAGAACTGTTTGCCGTGACAATAAAAACAGTCTTTAGATGAACAAATAATTTTGATGAAAGATTCCCCAGGTCTTTGTAATGCGATACGGCAATCCCGGGAAAACCAAGCTGCTTTATGGTCAACAGATTATCTTCTCCCTCACAGATAAAAAGTGCTCCCTTTTCACACCTCTTAATATCCTGAAGATTAAACAGGTTGTAGGGCTCAATACCGAAAGATTCATTGCCATGCCAGAAAAAGTCCTCTTCCTGATCAGGGTGGACGCATCTGGCAGAATAGCAGTTATCGTCAGCCTGCAGATAAGGATAGACGATATATCTTCCATTAAAACCAATCTGCATCTCAGCCAGAACCGCTTTTGAGATCCCTGCTGCTGCGAATTCTTCCAGCAGTACGGGAGTAATGCGATCTCTGTACTGCCTTATTTCATCATTTATGTTTTCAACGGGATAATCAGGCTGCACGGCTACATCATCCTGGTCAGCCATATAACCTGGAACTTCAGTAAGGGGAATCCCGCTGATACTGGCAAACCAAAGCACGAATCCCCCTGTAACGCAACGATTCAGACAACGGAAATAGCCGTAAAAAAAACTATCCCTGTTTAAGTAAACAACCAACCGACCTTTTTCAAACCCATGCTCTCGACAAAAAGGACAATCCGCATTTAAGAGAGTCTCTTCCCTGCTCGTATCATGAAGATTTTTGAGATAAAATCGTGCTATGGAGTCATCACCAATAACCATAAAATACCCTGTGCAACCAGTTCAACAACATGACATAAATCGAATCCGTTTAACTGAACGTTTGAGATTCTCTCTGAACCGCCATCAAGATCTCCTTTAACTGCACACTGCTGACTGTTGTCTCAAATTTGACATGAACAGAACAGTTACTTTCCTGCCCCGGACTCTCTTTCACAGCAAGAATATCCCCAACAATTCCAATTTGACGCCCCTGATTTTTGCCTCCGGGCAGCATCACCTTCACCTTTCTACCGAGTATTAACCGTGCATTCTCTTTGCTCAACATTTTCAACAGGTAAGAAACACCGCCTTCAGAAATATCGAGAAGCTCTACCACCGAGCTCACTCCTGTGGTCTGGCCACTGTTGTCAAGCAGTAAGGTAGCAACTTTCCCACGAATTCTATACCGCTCATTATTACGACGATCCTGGTGGGATTTTTTTATAATGCCCCCAAAACTCTCAAATCGAGCACAAAAATCACGTAATTTAAATTCCAGTCCGGGTAACTCATCCCGCCAACGCTGCATTTTTTCAAGTCGGAGTATGGACACATCAGTAGTACCTACACTGGCCACAGAGATGGTCCAGACAGAGGCGTCAAAAAAAGAATCAATGCCGACAATCTCCCCTTTGCCCATGGTTTTTACAAGAACCCTGTCCTCTTTATCTTGATAAAACAGTTTCACTTTGCCAGAATTTATAAAATAAAGAGCCGTCTGGAGGGCTCCCTGGTGCACAACTATCTCGTCATTAACGTACTTTTTATGCTGTAATGAATGGTATACGGAACTAAATTCTTCTGTAGTGAGGAATTCATAGAGATCACTCCAGATTTCCACATGGGTTTTATCAAGACTATCCACTTTTTTATCTGAGATAATCTCTGCGGCACGAATAATATCACCAAGAGCAGTCTCATTTATATCAATGAGCCACTCTTTGAGTTTTTCAGCCTGTACAAAATTACGAGTCTGGACTGTCTGTTCGATCAGGTCAACAAGTTGTTTTCTAGCCTTTTCTTCCTCACCTTTGCCCAGAAGCATACGAATAGCCTGTTCCTCGGCAAGCCCGGAAACAACTCTCTGAGAAGGGGCTGTTATTCCTCTTTTCACCGCCTGTCTAATTGCGTTCTTCCTTAACTGGCTGGCCTGTACATGCAATTTCCTCGTGTTTTGCTGATCTTGTTCCAGAAGCTGCATCGCTTTTTCAGCTGCTGTCCATACCTGAGCAGAAAGTTTCCTGGCGACTCGATGGTTGCGCATCTTTAAAAATGTCTCAACCGCTTTTACGGCAACTGGACAGGGACACTTGCTCAGGGTATCAAAAAGCTGTATCAACAATGGTTCTCGATTCTCTTCACCGAAATCTCCATATTCAGCAAGCAATTTTGCGAGATGGCTCACCACCTCCTGATCACAAAACCTGGCCAGGATTCTGACGATCTGTATCTTTATTAATTCAGACGAATTGGCAAGTGCGACGAGAAATAGCCTTTGTTTATTTTGTCCTCCTATTTTATTTATGCAGACAAATGCAGCACGTTGAACGCGAAAATCTTCGTGGTTTAAATATGGAAGAACGGCTTCAGCATCTTGTTCCCCACCGGTTTCTGCCAGCAGTTTGACCAGATTCCGTGTCCCATACCACTCCATATGTTCGTGCAGTCGTTCATGAATAATCTCGGGAACAAACCAGTCATTGCCGACTAAAAGATCGAAGATCTTATATCGATGATCAGAGTTTTGAGTAATTATCATAGACTCCATTAAAAATCTCAGCGCCACGGGTCCCTGTAAAATCAACCTATTGCCGAATTCCGAATTATCTTGATCAAGAAGCCATTTATTAAGGAGCTCCGGCAAGCTGGCTCTCTGTATTCCTCTATCCTGTATACGGCCGATAATAGTTACTATGGTTTGAGATTTTTTCAATTTCCCCGTGCGTATCTGGTGAAAAAGAGTGAGTATAGTATCACCTTGGGCCTTTTTCCCATTATTCCAATAATGCTGCATTGCGATTTGAAGGAGAGAGACAACTCTCTCAAACGGTTCCTCACTGTTCTCTGCTCCCCTGACCCAATCAAGCAGGGGAGTGAGGAGCACATCCACATAATGCCACTGGTTATCAGCAATGAAATTTTCGGTGACGGAGGTAATCATTTTCAGATATTGTGAATCTTTCCCACCTGTATAAATCTGGTTGACCAATTTCTGAAGGAAAGAATCAAAGTGCAGACCATCAGTAGCCACCATCTTCCTGACTGCATGGGGGAGTTGCTCAAGCAGTTCTCCACTCTGTAGATAAGTAAAATCTCCCTGGGCAATGCCACGAATTCCAGCTTCAATACGTTGTTTTTTCCGCTCCTTCTCTCCCTTCCGCAGAACATTTCTGGTTTTCTCAATGCCAAGATAGTGCTTACCTTTCTCCGTATCCATCAGCCGCAAAAGTGCCTCATCAACAAACTTCACATGAAGGGATTCCGATCCCTCTCTCAATTTTATTTTCGCTGACTGCTCCCTGAAGATAATTATGATATCCTCGAAAATATCTTTATCTATAAGCGTTACCTGGACGTCATACAGCCTCTTCCCAAAACCACCCGGATACTCTTGAGACAGCATCACACAGAGAGCCGGTTCTTTTAGACTGGTCACCAGCATCCGTCCCAGTTCCAATATCACCTGATTTTGATCGTCCCTGGCAATAAGCTCTCCAGCTGTATTAAGTATATGTGGAAAAATATCAGAACGTGACACTACCGATTTTGTCTGGAGGTCGCGCAAAATATGTCCAACGGCTGCAACGAGAATATTGACAGTTTTATCAATATTCTCGAAATTTTTCTTGAGCCTTTCCCTGACGACTGAACGATTATCCTTTCCGAGCAGGCAGGCCAGAAGATCTTTTTCCACTTTCAATCTTTTGCCTGGTGGTGGTCCATCTGATGAAGTGTCACTTCCAGCTGAAACATCAACAGGGTCCGATTCGGGGAAATAGCTGATCAGTCCGAGACCAGTAATAAATTCGATTCCGCCACCACCCTTCTCTATTTTATCAGCCTTCGCATTAAATACTGAGAGGATCTGGCCGAATGCAAACATATCCATCGAGGAGTAAATAACCAGCCGGGTGACACCAAGGACTTCCATCTGCCTAAAGACAATAAGGTTTGGAAAAGATGCCAGAGTTTCTTCAGCAACGGGAAAATCTTCCAGATAAGGCTCCCGGGATCGCAATGAAATTTCCAACGTTCCATGGTGTTCGAGAAAATGATGTAGCCCTTTGTATCCATGTTCGACAGCGTTAGTTACCTGCGGAGCAGTAGGAGGATAAAGACGACTCGTCGCAATCGCACTATTGAAGGCCCGAAGTGCCTTTATTCCACTCTCATATAGATCAATCTGGTTCATTCAATTACCCCGTTATTCAGTGCGATCCACCTTAACTGAACATCTTTTCTCTACTCACTACCTTGATTCAATACCTATCCAAACAGAACATGAACGTACATCACGTCAGCCGTCCTATGAACAACGAATCTAACAACGAGGTTCAACAATCCGATAGTATCGAAGCATCTCTAGAAGTTCATATAAAGGCAGTCCGACAACATTTGAGTAGGATCCGTTGATAGCTTTGACCAGCGCAGCGCCCTTACCCTGGATGCCATATGCACCGGCTTTATCGAGACACTCGCCGGTATGAACATACCCCCAGGCTGTCGATTCGTCAAAGTCAGCAAAGACAACTTTAGTAGCGACAATTCGTTGATCATAAATTTTTTTCTCCCCATTGCAGAGAAAAATACCTGTACGAACAATATGTTCTTTACCGCTCAAGGACATAAGCATGGAAAAAGCATCCTCATTATCAAGCGGCTTTCCAAGAATTTTACTTCCCAGGCAGACCACGGTGTCTCCGGCAATAATCCAGCTTCTGTAAAACTGATTACTAACTGCCTCGGCTTTCTCCCTTGCCATCCTCACTGCAAATAAATCAGCACCCTCTCCTTTAACCGGAGTTTCATCTATCGATGCGGAGCACACGGTAAAACTGATCCCCAGGTCTTTCAGATACTGCTGTCGTCTCGGTGATCCAGAGGCCAAAACAATCGATTCATTATTACAATACATCTTTTCCCATTTTTTGTTTTTCCTCTTAATTTCTGTTATATCAAATTATAAACAGCAATGACAAGAATACTTTCTTTAACTCTTGAGTTTGCCCAACCCACAAAAGGATACTGAACAGAGCGACAGGTTTCTGAAATAAAGTACTAAAAGGATTAGGAGTGGAGAGATGGAAAAGCTCTCTTCACCATTCCATGGAGAAATCCGAACGGATTAAAACGGATAGCATGCAAAATTTCCGGAGCTTCAAAGCACCTTCCTGAAAAGTCTGCCGGTGACAATGCAGGAAACTGTATCTTGTCAGTATAACTCCCTGGCAATTTCCTTTTTGTGGCAATCCTCCAGAGGGGACTTTTGGACTTCTCCAACTCGAGTAACTCAAGCAGAGCTGTATCCAGAGCTACGGGACATGTGGATCCGCCGACACAGTTCAATCCAAGAGGTATTCCATCAAGAGGGCCTGAGCGGTGCATGGCGACGATTCCATCTGCAAGATGCAGAGAGGGCGGTAACAACTCTACAAGATCGAGAATAATCCCGGAAAACCGCTCATGAGATCCACCATGGACCATATGCAGCATTGCCTTATTTACCCCTTTAACAATCCCGAATATATTTTTTACCGCCATGGTAACATACATCTGCTTATGTGCTTTAACCTTAGGCAGATTGACAAAAAAATCACACTCCAGAGCCGCCCTGGAAACGTTAACGGTAACCCCTCCTGCTAATGTTTTCCTCACCGAATCTGCAAAATCAACCTGCCCAACACCCATGCCGGCTAGTGCTTCTGTTATTCCCCGCTTTTCACATACCGATGCCCCACTTCCGATAGCAGGTGAATCCCCGATACGAACCTTTGCCCCGTGATCGAGAAACCATGCAGCAACTCCACCGACAAACTCTTTATGGGTACAGGACAAGTCCACCCCGCCAGCACTAATCAGGTTTGGTTTTAACAGCACAACAGTGCCATTAAAACGAGTATTAAGATCAAGTTCTTTTACAGCCTCGTCCACTAATCCACAGATAGTTGACCTATCGTAGCGGGTGCAGCGCTGCAATACAACTCGCAGGAGTGAATTATCCATGATAATTTCGTAAAAAGATCAATCGAAGCCTTAGATGGCCAAATCCGATTAGCGTAGACTTCGAGAAGTTTGATATACAGGTAATCGCAGACTCCGAGGCATAGTGTTTTTTACAGGCACTCGGCCATACATGAAGTATGTCGAGTGTCTGTAAAAAACCTACAACGCAGTAGATCGGACTTTTTACGACGCCATCACCTTTAACTATTCAGCAAAGGTTATTACCCGAGTACGAATAACATCCTCATTTCCTTTAATTTCGTTCACTACTGAACCAGGAATTTCAGATTCTACATCGACTATGTTATAACCGACAGTGCCATTAGACTGGTTCAGATAACTTGATATATTAAGGTTGTGATTTCCAAATATTTTAGACACCTGGGCAATCATTCCGGGAACATCCTTATTGATCACAATGAGTCTTGAATGGATTTTATCCGCTGGAATGGATTCAATATTCGGGAAATTTACACTGTGAACAACATTCCCGTATTTCAGGTATGTGGACAATTCCGTAACTGCCATTCTGGCACAGTTCTCTTCAGACTCGGAAGTTGATGCGCCCAGATGAGGCGTCATCAAAATCTTTGGGTGACCGATAAGTACCGGCGTAGGAAAATCACAAAGATACGCCTCAAGATATCCTCTGTCCAAGGCTTCAAGCACCGCCTCTTCTTCCACAATAGGCCCTCTGGAGTAATTAATCAGCACTGCCCCTTTTTTTAGTCTGCTTATAAATTCACTATCAACAAAATTACGAGTTCGATCATTGAGTGGTAAATGAAGACTGACAAAATCAGCATCCCCTACCGCATCATTTAAGGATCTGCAAATCCGAGCCTCGGGAGAGAGTTGGTGTATATTCCTGAGTGCCGGTGCGGGGTCAAAACCATTGACCTTCATATGTCTGAAAATCCCCCCATTTGCGAGTCTCACTCCAATCTGCCCAAGGCCAATAACTCCTAAAGTTTTACCCGCAATTTCCTCCCCTCTAAATGCCGATTTCCTTTCTTCAACCTCACTGCCAACCTTTTTCGGGTCCATATCTGCCAGAGATTTACAGAATTCTATGCCTCTGAAAATATTTCTTTTCCATACCCCTATCATGGGAAAAACAAGGTCGACTACGGCATTGGCATTTGCTCCCGGAGTATTAAAAATACAGATCCCCTTTTCAGTTGCCTTTTCAACATTGATATTATTCGTTCCTGCTCCCGCCCTTGCAACAGCAAGGAGAGTCGGGTAATCATCAACATCAAGTTGGGAACTTCGCAGAACGATTCCATCCGGCGCCTGTTCATCGACAGAGACATGAAATATATCTGTAAAGAGGTTTAATCCTTCCTCTGCGATGGCATTTATCTTTTTTATTTTATAGCCGGACATGCATTTCTCCCCATTCCTGTAATTAACTGGCAATCGCATATAAACAGCACCGACAGCCATAAGGTTCAGACTTTGTTCAGTGTAAAAACCTAAAACAAGAGTACTTTATTTAATTTGTATATATTTTTCTCGCGCTCCCGTAAAAAACAGACACAGTCCGCTTTCCCTGTCTCAGGAAAACCACATTCCAAAAGAGCGCGATTACTCATACGCATAAAGATAGCTTTTTTAAAAAAATTATTACGACTTCCTTTTCTATATATCCCTTCAATTTCAACCGGCAGGATGCGATATAAAAAACCTTTGGTTTCCTGTAGCTGTTCCTTAACCCCATGAGAGATAAGACAGTCCGGCATAAATCTGTAACCACATCTGAACCAGTCGTACCTCAGGAGCTCGCGAATAAGTTTTTTATCTTCTCTTCCCTGTATCAGTTCATTGAGTTTTTCGGTCATCAGTTCCTGGGTCGGAGCAAGCTGAAAAAAACCGCTCTCAAGACAAACGGTAAGAAGATCGGTAAAAAAGGTAAAAATATTCTCCTCACGTCTCCTCAAATAGCGCCAAAGTGTAATAAAATACCGATTATTCATAAATTTTTCAACACATTCAGAAAACCAGTAGAGTTCGTTAAGACAGTCATGGTCCATCCATTTTGTTTTCAGAATCGAGTAGGGCGGTTCAGCACAGTAGTCATATTCAAATTCTTCTACACTTTGACAGATGGGCGTATCAGGAAGAATTTTCAGCAATCCCATCTGAATATAATGGGCTCCCATCGCAAAGAGATCACGAAATGATCCGGCAAAACTCTCCCTGGTTTCAAAGGGCAGCCCCAAAATAAGATCAATATGGAGATGGATATTCTCAAAACCGGCAAGTTTTACGACAATATCGTGTGCCTGTGCAGAGTCGATGATACGTCTGACCGCTTCAAGACTCGGTCTATGCGTGGATTGAATACCAATCTCAAACTGAAAACGGCCGCAGTCAACTGTTGCCAGGAAGTTAAACATCTCCTCAGTAAAACGATCCGGTGCAATTTCAAAATGAAACAGAGTTTCCCCTTCCTGTGCTGCAAGAAATTCCCAAATAGCCAATGCTCTTGCCGGAACATCATTAAAGGTTCTATCAATAAATCTAACGACTTTAGGATGATAACGAAGAATGGTCCCTAACTCGGCTTCAACCTGAACCAGACTCTTATGGTAAAGTCCCCTTTCAACGGAAGAGAGGCAATAGGTGCAGGCGAACTGGCACCCCCTGGAACTTTCGTAATAGATATGTCTGTTCTCTAAATGAGAACTAAAATCCACTTCTCTATAAGGCGACTCAAAGGAACAGTCCTTCATCTTAAAAAAGCTTCCCTCATAGAGGGGAGTCATGTTTTTGGCAACAAGATCTTGATAAAATTTTTTACCAACAGCCTCAATCTCACCTTTTACAATTGTGCAGAGCCCCGGCCCTAGACTCTTGCCGAGAACATCGGCCTGAGGCCCTCCGATCACTATTGTACAATCAGGTAAACAGATATTCAGATCCTGCACAAGTTGCTCAATGACCCTGCTGTTCCATATTGCCGCAGAAAAAAAGATATATCCCGGAGTGTTTGTTGTAAGGCGGAGCAACATCTGGTAATAATTATCATTGATAGTAAATTGGATTATTTCATTCTCAAACCCGTGACAGTATTTTTCAAGCTCATTGCGTACATAAAAAAGAGCGAGGCAGGAATGGATAAACCGTCCATTTATACCCACAATTTTAATCAGTTCTGTTGTCATATCTTGTCACTTTACTCAAGATTTATTAGCATGAAGCCTTTTTCGATAGTAATGTATGCCAAAACATGCAAGTTAAATTCCAACTAAATGCCCAAAAGTCTCAAATTATTAATGCTTAAGAGAAACCAACAATGATATCTGTTATAAAATATTCTCCTTTTTTTATTCTGTGCATTCTCCTCTCTCTCTCCTGCGGTCCTGCGAATGCGGCACAAACCCCGAAGAACGTTGACAGTTATAAACTCTCACTCTCTTTTAATCTCATAAAAAAGGTACTTACCGGCACCGCCAGGATAACCCTGCAGCCCGGGCCCAGCTTTTCTCTCTCAGTAGCCGGGCTCACGGTTACCGGAACTCTGCTAAAAGATCAGAGTGGACACGAAAAAAAAATTACTGCTATCAACGACATAGTGGTAATACCGGCGAGTAACACACTACGGGAGCTGTACATATCATATACAAAAAAAATGACCGACAACTCTGAAAATTTAATCAGCCAGGAGGGTATCGCCCTGATCGGCAACTGGCACCCGGTCCCGGAGGTGCCAATGAAGTTCACGCTTACGGCAACTCTCCCCGAAACCTTCTCAGCCGTAGTTGAAGCTGATCATTTTCCACTGCCAAGAGAAAACAACACGGTAACAGCCACCTTTTCCCAGCCACTCTATTCCCTCCATTTCACAGCAGGTCCCTATCTTCATAAGAAACGTAAAGTGCGGGAAGGACTCTTTGTTCACTCTCTCTTTTTTGCCGAAGAACAACACCTTGCCGACGATTATCTGCAGGCTGGTGCAGAATTTATCAATCGCTACGAAAAAGAGATCGGTACTTTTCCCTATAACCACTATGTAATTGCAGCCAACAGGCTTCCCACCGGTTTTGGTTTCCCGGGTTACACTCTTATCGGCCAGATGGTGCTGCGTCTCCCTTTTATAAAGGATATTTCATTAGGGCACGAGATTCTCCATTCCTGGTTCGGCAACAGCGTCGAGGTAGATTATGCAGAGGGAAACTGGTGCGAGGGATTAACCTCTTATCTTGCCGATCACAGTTACAGAGCTGAAAAAGGAGAAGGAAAACAGGACAGGAAGGAGGCCATCACAAACTATCTCAGCCATATTCACCAGGACACGGTCATTCCACTCAAAGAATTTACCTCCGCCAGTCATAATCAACCGTTAGCCAGGGCCAGGCGTGCTGTGGGATATACACGGGGGGCCCTGCTGTTTCACGAACTCAAAGAAAAGATAGGAGAGCAATCCTTCAGGGAAGCAATTCGTCTGTTTTATAATAAGAATAGAGGGCAGGAGGCATCATGGACGGATTTACAGGAGAGTTTTGAAACCAGTTCAGGACAAGACCTGAATAGTTTTTTCCTGGAGAGATTGAACAGCACCGAAATCCCATCCCTCAGAATTGAAGGGGTGGATATCAATTCTTCCGACAAAAAACCATTACTAACCTTTACCCTGACCCAGAAGACAGATACCGTGTTCTCCCTCCTGGTGCCTGTCCAGGTTAAAAGTAGTGCTGGTATAACAACTCATAAACAGTTTATAGAAGAAACCGAAACTGAAATTTCCATAGAACTGGATAATTACCCACTGGAAATTATAATCGATGCAGGATACTCCTTCTTAAGAACACTCAGTCAGCCGGAACTGCCCGCTGTCTGGGCCAGGTTCATGGGCGATACAAAGAAGCTCGTGATTCTTGCCTCCGAA
>DAOVUU010000116.1 GCA_030632405.1 Desulfobulbaceae bacterium
ATCTTTTCGGAAAATACCGCATTTATATGGAGTTGAAGGTCTTTTTGGAATGAAACAGGAATATTCTCAGGTGTTTCACCATTTAAAATCCTCTCGGCGACGGCTCCTGTCTGATATCCGTGTTTGTAGTAGTCAAACCCCATTGCCGCAACAGCACCTCTTTTTACAGAGTCAACGTCCGCTGCAAAGATAGGCAGTTTATTCTGCACACCTACTTTTATAACTGATTCAAGGGCGGATACGATGGTGTTATCGGTGGGGATAAAGACAGCATCGACACGGCCAACCAGGCTCTTTGCCGCCTGGTAGACATCAGCGGTTTTGGACGCCGTTGCCTCAACAGTTGTGAAACCCAGTTTTTCACTCAATGCCTTTACTGCGGCAATTGTTGATTTAGAGTTGGCCTCTCCACCATTATAGAGCAGACCCAACCGTTTGATATTGCCGCTGTAGGAGAGTACCATTTTGATATGCTGTTCTATCGGCAAAAGATCCGAAACGCCGGTAATACCCTTGGGCGGATGCTGCAGATCCTTCACAAGTCCTGCCGCGACAGGATCAGTAACAGCTGTAAAGAGAAAAGGACGCTTCAACTCTTCAGGCGCCTTGCTGACAGCCTGGGCAGTAGCCTGTGCAGAAGGTGTTGCAATGGCAACGAGCAGATCGGCCTTTTCCCCAATCATCTGCTGACCAATCTGGGTGGCGGTTCCCATATTTGCCTGGGCATTGTGCACATTATACTGGACCTCAACCCCCTTCTCTTTCAGATAATCCTGAAATCCTTTTAAAATAGCATCCAGGGCAGGATGTTCTACAAACTGGTTCACAGAAATAGTAGCCGCCCCGGCAGTAAAACTGTTCAGGCTCATCAGGACAGCCACCAATAAAAATAGTTTTTTCATTCTTAAAACCCTCCAAAAATTTTATAATATACTCATAATCAAAAGAACAACTGTTGCTGTGACATCTATCCTATTATCAGCGGAAGGTCAATGATGATGGCGTCGTAAAGAAAGAATCTACCTTAACTCTCTCAAAAACTATCCTTCATTTTTCTAATTACGGTAAAAACAGCCAGAGGATCAAGGGGGTCGACATGAGATTGCTCTGCTGCCTTTTGGGCCACCCCTTCCTCTTCACATCTGAGAAAAGGATTGGTTGCACACTCCAGCTGCATAGTGCTCGGTGTGGTCATCAGCGGTGTACCCTGTTTGTTATCTATCTCTGCCAGTCTCTGAGCTATGGCAATATTGTCAGGCTCTATAAATCTTGCAAATTTGAGGTTTTGACTGGTGTACTCATGGCCAAAATAGACCTTCGTCTCCTTCGGTAATTTTCTAAGTTTTCCATTGAGGGATTCATACATATCCAGGGCTGTTCCTTCAAACAACCTTCCACACCCGCCGCCAAACAGAGTATCACCCGTAAAAAGATGGTCTTTAAAAGAATAGCAAATGCTCCCCCGTGTATGTCCTGGAGTAGCAAACACCTGACCTGTAATTTTACCTATAGAAACCGTGCTCTTTTCTGTAAGGGGAAAGTTCAGACCCGGGATCCTGCCACTATCTTCCTCAGAACCATAGATTGCGATTCCATCAAATTCGTCACACAGTTCTCTCAGGCCACCGATATGATCCCCATGATGATGGGTACAGAAAACCGCTTTCAGCTGAATCTCATGTTTTTTCAGTTCACGATAGACAGGGTAGTACTCTCCCGGATCTACCACAGCAGCATCCCCAGTTTTTTCGCAGATAATAAGGTAAGCGTAGTTGTCAAAAGAGTATGGGATAGTGATAACTTTCATGTTTTTCCTTCTCAGTAAGAAATAAGATGGATGATCTTAGGATATGCTTTTCTGTACATAATACACCATAACGGACAGACTGGTCTAAAATAAAAAACCCCAATGAATCTTACGCTGCATGAGGGCACAGCCTAAGAAACATCGGGGTTATAAAAAACTTATTCTTTTCAGCAGGTAATATTAGGACCGGTTACCTCCCTGACAGCCGCCCCGTCCATTTCCTTTAGAACCGGAACCCTGTCCACGGCGCCCCTTATGATAGTCACCACCACCGGAACCCATTCCACGATGCCTCATATACTGATCAACTCCAGCCTCCTGGGCCTTCACTCTCATGGTTGCATGAAGATCAAAAAGTTCTCCGGCTATTTTGGCCGCAGCAGCGGAATCCGGGTTAGTGCTGTTCTGCAGTGCCATCTTTTCGGCACGTTTCATTACAATCTCTTTTCGTAATGCCTGGTTATCATCTCTGAACTGATCGACTTTATCCTGAGTTGCCTGATCTAACTGCTGATACATCATGCCAGCCTGATTATTACTACACCGGCTACAGTCGCCAGAACCATTACCACTACCACGTTTAGCCGAAGCTGTTCCCACTAAAATCAATCCCGCGACCATTGCTACTGCTACTATTTGCTTTTTCATTGTATTGCTCCTTTGATTAGATGGTAACTAAAAACGTTTTACTGCTGTTTTCAGTTATTATTTTTACTCTGTTGTTTACGATGAACCTGGCGCCAGTCCACATTGCCTCGTGTTGCAAAGAATAATGCAATGGGTGTGCCAAAACAGGAACATAGTCTATCTTCCTGTTTTAACGAGATATAGTAAAATACACAAATTGAGTACAGCAAAAACAGACAAGCTTACCAGGTAAAAATTACCCACCTACCAACCAGAACAGGTAGAAATTCCCCACCTTATTGAACCGCTTATTCCTCCGTCCCTGTGTCCCGTTCAATATCCCTGTGAAAAACAGTAAGATCTATTGGCAGTTTTTCAACAGAGCCCACCAGAGCCTCCGTCAATGCAACTGAACGATGACGCCCTCCGGTACAGCCAACAGCAATACGCAGACTTTTTTTCCCTGCCGCCTTATTCTGCTGAACGAGAAATTTTATCATTGGCCTCAAAAGAGCGAGAAATCCCTTCCCTCTATCGCTTTCGAGCACATAGGCAGCCACCTCATCAACCAGTCCGGTATCAGGTCGCAACCTCTCTACCCAATACGGATTGGGAAGAAAACGGACATCCCACAATACATTCACATCGGTTGGCGCACCGTACTTAAAACCAAATGAGAACAATTCAACCTTCAACCGCTCCGTCGACTCCATCTCAATCTCCACAATAAAATAGCCCTCTCCACCTTATACCCTGTCCCTTTTAAACCTGAGTATCTTGGCCATCACCGGTTTACGATTTGCAGGCCTCTGGTATTTTATATCAGGGTAACCAAGAGCAATAACACTGTATATCTCCTCACCTGCATCAAGTCCCATTTTATTTTTCATACCGGAGTTGCGCCGCATCGCTTCAACCACAAAACCAATAAGGCAGCTGCCAAGCCCCATCACATGGGCCGCCAGCAAAATATTCTGGGTTGCCAGAAGGGCATCTTCTGCCGGGCAGCTTGCGTCCTTCCTGCCGGTCACAAGAATCGCAGCTACTGCTCCGTGAAACAGGCGATCCCTGCCTTCCTCATCCCACTCACGGAGAGCTTCTGCAACCGAATCATGATACCTTCGATAATATTTCCCAAGGCTGTCTCCACCAGACAGTTTCACAAGAAATCGCAAAATCCCGTTTCGTGCCTGCCTGTTCAAATTTCGATAGTAATCTGCCGTCAAGTCACCCAGCATCAAAATATTGTCCCTTTCCGGCAGGATAATAAAACGCCATGATTGGCTGTTTGTCCCGGAAGGTGCGGTTGTCCCGATTTTAACAAGATCTTCCAGAAGATTTAAAGAAACAGTTTTTGCCTGATATCTACGGCATGATCTCCTGGAGCGCATGAGAGAAACCAGTTCCGAGACCTTACCTGTTCCCGGCTGTACCATACCCTGCAGCTCAGAAAAAGTGGAAAAACTCAAATCTGAAACCAGCCCATCCATGGAAACAGCATCCACTGGACAAACAGCCTGACAATGTCCGCAGGAAAAACAATCCTCCATCAGCATGTATTCAGCCTTGCCACCCACAAGTTGAATAGCCTTATAAGGACAGATATCTACGCAGAAACCGCATCCGGTACAAAGCTCTTTATCTATATTCACCGGTACCATGTTTTTTACCTCATCATTCTTATCAGAACATGTACAATCATTTCCGGCAATGGTTTCGGCGAAGGATTTAGTATGTTCGGTATCTCAACCTGGCGATACAGGTCAGGAGCCTGGAAAGAGATGCTGGTCATTTCTCAAAATGTACTGCCTTTTTAAGATTTCGAATAAAAATCATCGCCACGCCCAGCACCAGCAGGAGTGAGAGCAGGAACATCTGCCAGCCGAAATACTCATAAACCACCCCCGGTACCACCGAGCCAAAGGTGCCACCGGTATAATAGGATGACATGTAGAGGCCGTTCGCTATCGCCTTGTGCTCTTCTGCCAGTTTATTCACAAACCCTGACAAAAGCGAATGAGCCATAAACAACCCTGTGCAGAAAACAAACATTCCAATGAACATAACTATGTAATGTTCGAACATAAAAACAAAAAGGCCCAGTGCAAATATTGAAATCCCTGCACGTATAGCATCAGGCTCATTATTAAAAAATCGAATTATAGCCCTGCTGTTAAAGCAAACTGAAATACCCATGGCATAACCCAGATAAAGTAAACCTATACCCGCTTCACCGGATGCTGGATTCATCTGTTTCAATTGAAAGGGTAAAAAATTCATCAGAGCTGAAAAAACGAAAAAAAGACAAAAAATTGCTGAATAAAGCCAGAAAAAAGCCCTTTTCCTCAACAACAGCACGATTTCTGATATTTTTGGTCGTGCGTATTCCGCTTTTACATCCCTCTCCATCTTTCGCAATAAATAGCTGCTCAAAAGGAGAAGAAAACCAAGAAGGAAAAAGAAAAACCTCCAGGTAAAAAGATCCGTGAAAAAAGCGGATAAGAATCGACCAAGAAAACCACCGACGATTGTGGCAGCAATATAGGTGGCAATAGCATGCTGAACTTTCTCCCTGGGAGAAGTGTAAGAGACATAACTTATCAGAGAAGTGAGTATTGCAGGGATCATAAGCCCCTGAACCGCCCTGATGGCAAGAAGGAGCAGATAGCTGTCTGTCAGAGCAAAAACCAGCTCCAGCAGACCTAGGCCAAACAGGGCCCATCTGACCATCACTTTTGCCGAAAAAGATTCCAGGATATAGCCGTAAAAAAGTGGCGCGACACCGAGAGGTGCCATCATCAGAGTGGTAAAAAGAATGGCCTGGAGATTATTGAGTTGAAATTCGCTTTGAAATACCGGCTGAATGGGCTGAGCAGCATACAACGAGCAAATAGTGACGCAGGTCGTAAAGTATATTATCTTTATTGAAGGTGTGGTCACAGACACTATAAACTCAACAGAGAAGAAAGCAGATGAAGCAGCCCACGGAAATATTGATCCACAGGGATTACGGGAATGACTATCTCGTAGAAATCAAAGACAGCGGCAATTTTCGTTCTCTTTATTTTGCATCCAGCACATTACAGGGTAGAATGTCACTTTCCAGCCCACATAAGCTGGTCCTGTCATATACACAATATATGCTCCTGGCCTTACTCATTCATCCACACCCCGGAAACATATTAATCATAGGCATCGGTTCAGGTTCATTTGTTCGTTTTTTTCATCACCACTTCCCCCATTGTCACATAGATGCGGTTGACTATTCTCAACATATCATAAATGCAGCTCGAGGATATTTTCACCTGCCGGAAAACAGCAGGATAACCGTCCACTGCAAGGATGGCTATCAGTTTCTGAAAAATCACGAGAAATCGCCCTACGACCTTATCCTGGTCGATGCTTTTAATGACCAGGGAATGGCACCGACAATATATTCGGATCAATTTTTCCAGTTATGCGCAAACAATCTTACCCGAGACGGCGCAGTCAGCTGTAACATCTGGAGCAGTAACAGCAAACGACTCCAGGAGATCAGAACCCTGCTTGCACACCACTTCACCAGCCAACTCTGCCTGCCGGTACCCGATCGGGGAAATATAATCACCCTCTCCCTGCACAGAAAGATTCCCTGGTCAACCATCTGCTTAAAGGATAAAGAATTCAAAAAGAGAAGCCATCAATTCTCTCTTAACTTCAAAAAAATGGTCAGGGTTGCCAAGAAAAACAATATGACACTTCCCAGAAGAATCGTATCCTTTATAACATCGTCTGGCCCATAGGACAGTGACCTATCTTTCAGTTTAAATTATTCCCAGGAACATCCTGAAACCATTTTATTTCAATATATTGCAGAATAAAATATCCACGGTTTGGGATTTTATTGGGTTTACAATGTACCTGATGAACAGGTTTATTCCCTTCTATAATAGAAGCGCAGATTGGATGATATGGAATACATAATCAACACTCAACTTACTTTTTTGTAATGGACCACACACCTGTCTGAAATTTGGTGTTGCACAATACGACTGAAATGAATAGGGTGTTGCCGCAGTTTATCGGAAGGATTATGCGATTAAATGTTTCGATTGAAATTATTCATGAAGTTAACTTGCCAACTGATTAAAAAATGGATGCTCCGCAGTGGTAGACTATGCAATCTGTACTTTCTATATTTAAACATAGATGTTGTGGCCTGAAAATTGCTTTGAGTATCGATAGAACGTGCTGGCTAATCTGTAGTGTGCCAGTTTAGTAATTAAAACATTATGAATTTAAATTTAAAGGAGTGTTATTTATGAAAAACAAACCAGTAATTATCACAATGTTAGGAAGTTTTCTTTTATCACTTGTTGCCATATCAAATGTTGCGGCTGAAGAGACAAGATGGATAAATACCCATAAATTTATCCCAGGCGAGAATGTTATACTTTCTCATGGTTCCCCTGTATACCCCGGAAGCATAGTCATTCAACCTGTTGATAACGACGAAATGGCTATTCAACCTATCGAAAACGACGAAATAGCCGAAATAAGCGAATACCTGATACCAAGTGAAATCATTACACGCTTCAAAATAAAGAAAGAATATGAACTAACATCTGTTACTATATGTGTACGAGACGACGCATACACACCTCCTACATCTCCGGACGATATAATTACACCTCCGAACTATATAAATACACCTCCGTTCGCAATGAATATTTGGAAATTAAGTGTTCCTGCCGAAGTTATTGTTCCTGGGGAAGATATGGTTGGAATGGATGAAGTGCTTTGGTCCGATCCGGGTTCCGCAGAAGCAGAAGGAGAATGTACTGTAATAGAGATTGAACCCGCTATTCAAGCTACTGATGAGACCTTGTTACTCGGCCTTTCATTTGATTTTCCAGATACTACTGAGTCTGATGTTCTCGACACTACTGCTTCTGAATCAGTCATGCCCGCAATCATCAGCGCAGTGGGCCTGGGTGAGACTTCGAAATATCTTATGATAGAAGACTGCAACACTTTTGTCTCTGATATCACATTTGACCGTAAACCATTTAACGTTGACGGTAATCTTTTGTCTGACGTGATCGAGCA
>DAOVUU010000240.1 GCA_030632405.1 Desulfobulbaceae bacterium
ATGAAAAATTATAAAATATTCTTGTCTGTATTTGTCGTTTTATTTCTTCTTTCATATAACTGCGCCCAATCGCAGGATACCGTCAAATCAACAAAAGCAGCCGAATTCCAACATCCACCATATGCGGATAAAAAGTGTGAGAGTTGTCACGGGTCAGAAAAACCGAACGGTGGAGACATTATCTCCGATGCTCCCGAGTTATGTTATAGTTGTCATACCGAATACTCTGGAAAGTTTGTACACAGCCCCAGCGGCTTAGGTGAGTGTCTGCTCTGCCATAACGCCCATGAGTCTGATCAACAGTTCCTTCTGAACGAAAAGCAACCGGATCTCTGCTATTTATGTCATGAACAGCTGGAGAAAAAAATGACAGATGATCAAAAGTCAATACATACTCCTGCCGTTGATAACTGTACGGCATGCCACAACCCCCATGTATCTGAGGTGAGCAGCACGCTTTTGAAAAATGCAATAAACCCCCTGTGCACAGAGTGTCACCTTGAACAGGATATTTCCCTGTCGGTCGATATTGCCTCTGTGGCTTATAAACACAAGCCGCTCGAGACAGAGGCAAGTTGCCTCCACTGCCATGATCCCCATGCCACCATTTTTGAGAATCACCTGCTGGCAGAGCCTATGGATCTCTGCCTCCAGTGCCATAATCAAGAGGTTACCGCATATGACGGGGCCGAGTTGGTTAGTATTGAGGAACTGCTGCAGAACAATAAAAATCATCATGGACCAATCCAGGAAAAGAACTGCTCCGGTTGTCACAGCCCGCATGGCAGCAATTATTACAGAATATTGCTGGATGACTATCCGAAGGAATTTTACACCGATAGTTTTGATGAGAAAGACTATAAACTCTGTTTTACCTGCCACGAGTCGACCATATTGCAGGACAGGGAAACGACAACATTAACCGGTTTCCGGGATGGAAAAACAAATCTTCACTACCTCCACGTTAACAGGGCTGAAAAAGGCAGGACATGCAGGGCCTGCCATGAAGTGCATGGCAGCAACAATTTTAACCATATCAGGGACTCGGTACCTTTTGGTAAAATAAACTGGCCGCTGCAGTTGAAATATGAGCCCCTCTATACTGACATTGCAACCGGTGAACCATGTGATACGCCGAATGCATCATGTGTGAAATCGGGAGGCTCCTGTGTCGCCTGTCATGACAGGAAAGTGTATAACAATAAAAAAGATGAATAATGCGGGCTGGAAGAAGCTGAATTATGCATAAAATTATTGTGATTATCGTTACCTTACTGGCCGGAGGAGCCTCTGCTGAGGTTATGGCCCTGCGTAATATTGATATCGGAGATCCTTCTCCACCGTTTTGTGCAAAGCAGCTTGGCGGCTCTGAGATATGTTCGAGTAAATATAAAGATACCATACTGGTTGCTTCTTTTATCAGGCTGGACCAGAAGAAATCCGAGAAGATCATGCTGAACCTGCAAGATCTGCATACCAGGTACGGTGCCGGAGGTGTGTCTTTTATCGGTATATTTTCCGGGGATGTCGATCGGCAGGAAGTTGTGGCATTTGTGGATAAAACGAGGATAACCTTCCCTTTGCTTTTAGATGAAGAGAGAGATATCTATGGTGGTTACGGTGTCATTGCCTATCCCACAACAGTTGTCTTCGGGCGGGATGGAAAGATGGAGTATTTGTTTGGCTCAAATACGATTAATATCAGGAAACGGGTAGAAGGGTGCATCAGGTTTTTATTAGATGAAATTGAGGAAGGTGAGCTTGAGAAAATTATGCACCCGGTGGTTGAAAAGATTAGCCCTGAACGTGCAAAAGCAGAACGATACTACAATTTTGCCAAAAATTATTTTGGTAGACGACAATTCTCAAAAGCAAAAAAGATGTTGGAGTCATCCCTTGAAAGGTATTCAGAGCACGCTCTGTCATACTCACTGTACGGCTACATTCTCATCGAAGAAGAAAACTACACTTCCTGCCTTGAACAATTCGAGCTGGCGCTAAAGCTCGATCCCGGTCTTGAAGAGGCAAAAACCGGAAAACAGGTCTGTCTGGATAATTTGAACCATTAAGTGTGATGGTTTAATCCGGGGGACTGCTCGCTGCGACTGGAGAGTTAAAGGTCTATTTCTGCTCTGCTTTGTCAATGATTTCTTGCAAAAGTCTTTTTTGGGTTCCCGATGCGTGATCCCTTTCGTCTTGAACGATCAGGAGTATTTTGGGGTGCAGGGCTGCATATTTGGTTAAGGACCACTCTGCTGCTCCACCAAGGGCTGCTTTAGCCCCCCGCCCCTCTTCCCATAAATAGAGTACAGAAATTATCCGGCTTATGGCTTTGCTGTTGCCAGTTGCCCAGAAAATTGCCCACAGTCTGTCCAGATCCGCCGTATTTGTAGGATTTTCTACAAAAACATCAGAAGGCTTTGAGAGCTTGATCTGTCTCAAAGCATCCTGAATTGACTCTTCCCGCCATTCGTTTTTTGCCCTGGCAAGATACTTCGAGGATTCAGGTGTACTGATCTCAGCTAATATCTGCAGTATGAATTTTTTTTCTTTTACTGATTTGTTGTTTACCGGCTCATCAAATAACATTTTTAATAGCCCAGTGTCTTCTTTTAACAGGACGGCATAAAATTGTGCCATCATAATAGAATTGGCGTGTTTATATGGTGCGTTGACATAATATTTCAATGATGAGACAATTCTTTCCGGTTGAGGATTCGAATAGTAATTGCATATAAACGACGAAAAATCCTGGCTTGACTGGAAACCATATTGAGCACTGGCGGGTACTGATAGCAATAAAAACAAAATAACATATGCTAACTTTTTCATAACTATCCTCCTCTACTGTCAGTGAAAGACCTCACATACTTCTTGTCGGGCGAATTTATTTCAGTCGCTGTCATCGTGCGTTTCACCATGTTTATACTTTATGTGGTGTTCTCGATTCTCCTATGGTTTATGGCAAAAGGATTGATACTTTTGCTGCCTGGCAGGTTATGGTTGAGCGAATATCTATTTTATATAGAGCCCCCAACAGTTGGTTCATTGAACTATGGGGGCAGGAAAAAGGATCATGCAGTGGCAAGAAACAATAACATCATTGCCTCCCAGCAAGCGAATCCACTGAACATATATGTGTACTGTGCCTTAGTCAAGCTGGCAGCTCATATCCTGCCCGCAGCACTGTGGTGATTTAATCTTGCCGTGTCCGTTAGGACATTCTGAAATCTGAACTTCAGCACCGCCTTCCACTGTTAATGTACCGTTAACCAGGGGGGCATCACATTTTCCGCATGTTGCGTTGACGCTCATACCGCATTTATCACATTGATAAGTAGCCATTATTTTTCCTCTCTATTTAGTTTAATGGTTGAGTACACCGAATTTGTAAAATTTGCCCTCGATGAGAGCATTATATAATAATGTCATTGCAAGGGGCAAAGGTCTGTACTATCGGCAAGAGTATGTATAGATATGCAGAAAATCAACCCTTTCTGGTGATATCGAACTGAAATATTCTTCTAAGGAAGATGTCCTTTAAACTCCTGTAAATGGATAATTGCATTTTCCTCACCTATGCTTAGAGTGGCTGACTGATAAGTCAATATTAAAATCGAGAGAGGTGCACATGAAAAAATATTCTACTATTTCGTTTATCAGGTCCGGACTGCTATTTATGCTTGTTCTGATCAGCCTTGGTGTCCTGGGATGTGCAGGAGTGGTATCTAGTATTCCCCCGGAAAGAAGAATCTCTCTGGTTGAAGCGGAAAACAATCAGGGGGATTTCAGTAATGGACCACTGACACTTCAATACAATTATGCACTGACCGGAGGCAGCATGGTTAGGAGCGGCAGCAACATGATGCTGGCCGGGAAGGTCACCTATAGAGATAGATTTGATTCACTGGATATATATGTTGCATTTCTTGATGCAGCAGGAACCGTATTGCAGAGAAAGTTTATATATTCATCGGGATATAGATCTGGTGAAGGGAGGGTCTCCGATCGTGCTTTTCAGAAGACCCTGGAGGTTCCAGCTGGATCTGAGTCGATAACTTTTTCATATTCTGAAATCGCCCGCAGTGGACGTGATTAAAGGGTTACGAGCGCTCCTGCTTGTGCTTGCACTCTTTTTTGCAATCAACGGCTGCTCAAATCAGACGGATGAAGATAAGCAGAAAAACATCAAAATGAACCAGTTGCGTGAAGAGTTAAAAAGGCGACTGGGTTCAAACTATGATTTACCGGTTGCTCCGGCAACTGTCGAACAGCTGGCACGCGGCAAAACCCTGTACCAGAAAATCTGTTCTGCCTGTCACGGAAAATCCGGAAAACCGCCAGCAGTCACATTAACGACATTGACCGTTCCTCCCGCAGATTTATCCCGCCCTGAAATCGTTAATATTTTTTCAGAGCAGGCACGTCTTGAAATTATCCGTAATGGTATCAGCGGCAGTCCGATGAAGGGGCTGCAGGGGTTGTTAAATGAAAAGGATACAGTTGCAATCTTTATGTATACACGGACATTAATCAAATAGCAGGACCATATGGCTAGAAAAAAAAACCATATTTTTCTCATATTGTCTGCTGTATTTCTGTGTGTTACGCTATTTGCAGGATGTCAGTCTGACTCATTCCGTGGTACAGAAATGCCGGCTGGTCTGGAAGTTGTTGATTTTCAACTGGTCGATCAGTACCAGAGACCATTTCATTTAAGCGGACAGAAAGGCGCTGTGGTACTGTTATTTTTCGGGTACACCTTCTGCCCTGATGTCTGTCCATTAACCCTGTCCCATTGGAAGAAAATTGCTGATCTACTGGGACCCGCTGCCGGTGATGTCCGTTTTGTCTACATCACGGTTGATCCGGACAGGGACACGCCCGAACAACTGGCCGCTCACTTGAGTGTTTTCCATGATGATTTTATTGGTTTAACCGGAAAGCAGGAAGAGCTTGATAAAGTATATAAGGCTTTTGGTGTGATCTATGAAAAAGTTCAGATTGC